>NZ_CEYNZH010000005.1:0-143706 GCF_982874595.1 Oceanospirillum sp.
TCAGGCCATGGCAGCCGGATAAATAAAGTGTCCAACTTTATGGGGTCACTTCACTTCCCGGGGCTTTTTTTTACCCGAATGTTGGTGTCTCGTCTTTGTTCCGTTACTGGTTGAAAAAACTGGGGTTTTATCGGGTTGAACTGATCCGGAATGGGAGTATGGTATCAGCGCTTAAATCGGGTTTTGATCGGTTTCGGGTGGCGAGAGGAAGAGGCAAATATGGTGGATCTGCAGGCATTATGGGCAATGCCTTTAACGGAAGGAATTTCCAACCTTCATCTGTTTTGGCTGGTGCTCACCAGTGCTTTGACCTCCTTTGTAACCGCTGCTATGGGAATTGGCGGTGGTGTGATGTTGTTGGCGGTGATGGCGACTATTTTGCCTCCCCTGGCTCTGATTCCTGTCCATGGTTTGGTGCAGTTTGGCTCTAATGCTAACCGGGCTCTGATGACCTGGCGACATATTCACTGGCCGATGGTATTACGTTTTTCCGGTGGTGCTGTCTTAGGGGCGCTGATCGCTTCTCAGGTGCTGATTCAGTTGCCTGTGGACTGGATACAGCGTGCAGTCGCCCTCTTTATTCTCTTTATGGTCTGGGGCCCTAAGCCAAAAAAACTGGCCGTTAGTGGCGCTAAAACGGTTTTTGCGGGTAGCCTGACGACTCTGATTTCGATGTTTGTGGGGGCGACGGGACCTTTGGTGGCGGCGTTTATCCACCGGATGGATAAAGATAAATTATCCACAACGGCAACTTTTTCGGCATGCATGTCCTTTCAGCATGTGACTAAGGCTGCCGTGTTTGGTGCGGTTGGTTTTAGCTTCGCTAATTGGATTTTGCCTGTTCTCCTGATGATTGCCGCGGGCGCTTTTGGTACCTGGCTGGGACTTAAGCTGCTGAATCGTATTCCTGCACACCTGTTTCGTCAGGGATTCACCCTGATGGTGACACTTTTGGCTGTTCGTTTGCTCTGGCAGAGTTTTAGTTTTTAGGTGCTGAGGCGTTATAGTGGTTCCTGTTTAGACCCCCTTAAGGTTATTTTTTTCGCTTGAAGTCATGAAAAAGCGGCATGACTCATACCTTTTTTCCGGGAATATCTATAAGTTTTTGTTTATATTGGTGTTGCTGATTTTTCGGTAGGGCGTTATTCCGGGAGACTGAAAATGAAAAAAATGTTTCTGATCGGCTGTCTTTTGCTTTTGGGAGGCGCTCCTTTTCAGGCGTGGGCAGAAGGACAGCGTTTTGCCTATGTGGTTTCGGACCTCCGTATCCCTTTCTGGCAGATTATGTGGCACGGGGTGCAGGAGCAGGCTCGTATTCAGGACGATGAGGTTTTTGTGCTGAGCGCTGAAAACAGTGCTAAAAAAGAGCTGGAAAATATGGTGCAGGCGATCCGTGAAAGGGTCGATGGCATTGTGTTGTCTCCGATGAACTCCTCCTCAGCGGTTACTCTTCTTAAGCTGGCGAAGAAGGCTGGAATCCCAGTTGTAATCTCGGATATAGGTACTCAGGGTGGCCAGTTCGTCAGCTATATCGAATCCGATAATGAAGCCGGTGCTTACCAGTTGGGCCAAATTCTGGCCGATGAACTCCAACAGCGTCAGCTTCTGGGGTCGGTTGGCATTATTGCTGTTCCCCAGGACCGTCAGAACGGTAAGTTGCGAACTCAGGGCTTTCTGTTGGCCTTGAGCGAGGCGGGTATCCCCAGTGCTTATATCCATCAGCAAAGTGATTTCAGTTATGAGGAAACACGCCATTTCAGTCAGGCGTTGATTCGTGATTATCCGGATTTAAGTGCGATCTGGTTGCAGGGGTCCGATCAATACCGGGCTGCATTGGATTCAATCCGTGAGGCTGGTAAAGAGGGTGAAATCCTGCTGGTCTGTTTTGACGCAGAACCTGAGTTTATCGAGTTGATTCAAAAGGGTGTTCTGGCCGGAGCCGCAATGCAGCAGCCTTTTCTGATGGGGGCGAGATCGGTCTCTTCTCTTGATCTTTATCTTGCCGGTGGGGCTGTACCTCGGGTTCAGCAGTTGGATGTTCTTGCGGTGTCTAAGGCGAATATCGATAGTTTGTTGCCAGCTATCAGGCGGAATGTTTTGGGACTTACTGCCGATTAGTTGCCTCTTTTAAAAAAGCATTTTAACGACTTAAAGGTCTGTCCGGTTATGGTTGTAAAGCCTTTATCCTCAGCGCGCCAGAAGAAATCATCCCTCCATCTGATCACTTTGTTGGTGATGGTTAGTGCTGCTCTGGTATTCAGCGGTTACGGTGCCTTTAGTTACCATTGGCAGCAGGACCAGTTGGAGCGAGAAATTATCGGGCAGACAGAGGAGAGTGCTTCCCGCCTTGCCAGTACGTTATCTCCCTATATTGAAACGTATCAGATCAATGAGTATGACAAGCTGATGTCCCATGAGATTCGTACTCTGAACCATTCCGCGCTCTCAGCTATTGTGGTGGATGACTATAAAATGGGAGCTATCATGGGAAAAGAAGCCTATACCACGGGATGGCTACGAAACGAGGAGGGCTCGATCAGTATTGATGATGAGGCCGCGTCTGAAGAGCGCTTGCGACGTCATAATCTCTATTTATCTGAACTTGCTATTACTGGCGCAGCTGGTGATCCTATCGGGCGAGTGCGCGTCTATGCTAATGATCAGGTGCTTAAAACACGTTCCCGGGCATTATTGACTCAAATTGTTGTTTCTATGCTGGTGCTCATGTTGGTGCTGTCGTTTGTACTGATTTTGCTGCTGAAGCACCTTTTTATCCGGCCCTTGCAAACGTTGGCGGCGGCTGTTGAGCCGCAGGGAACGGATGTCATTCCTCAGCTGGTTGAACCGGTTTCCCCCTATCGTGAGATCTCTCTACTGACGGATGCGATGGCGCAGATGCTGCAGACTATCCGTAAAACTCAGGATGCACTGCACAAAGAGCACCAAAGTCTGGAGCATATTGTAGAAGGTACCCGTGCCGGTACCTGGAGCTGGAATATTCCTACCGGTGCCGCCGTTTTTAATGAGCGCTGGGCGGAAATGCTGGGTTATCGTCTGGAAGAGCTGGAGCCTGTTTCAATCGCTACCTGGCGGTCTCTTGTGCATCCTGATGATCTGGTAAAGTCTGAAATGCTGATAGAAAAGCACTTCTCCGGTGAAAATGATTACTACGAGTGTGAAGTGCGTGTGCGACATAAAGCGGGTCACTGGATTTGGGTGCAGGACCGTGGCCGGGTTGCCTCCTGGGGTGATGATGGGCAGCCTTTGGAAATGTTTGGCACTCATCTTGAAATTACCAAGATTAAAGAATATCAGGAACAGCTTCGTCATATTGCCCATTACGATATGCTTACGGGGTTGCCAAACCGTGTCTTGCTTTTTGATCGCCTGGGACAGGCACTGGAACGAGCCAAAGGGGGGCGGCATGATCTTGCGGTCTTCTTTATTGATCTGGATGGTTTTAAAGAGGTTAATGATCAGCATGGCCATGATGCCGGTGATTTTCTGCTGGTAGAGATCGCTGGTCGCCTTGCTTCGGTGATGCGAGCTGAAGATACTCTGGCCCGTTTAGGCGGTGACGAGTTTGTAGCGGTTCTTCCGGGGGTTCGAGACAGGACGCAGCTGAAACCTATTCTGAACCGTATTCTGCAGAAGATGAACGATCCGGTTGTTATGGACAATGGCACAACGCTTAAGGTTTCTGCCAGTATCGGTGTTACTCTGTTTGCGGGGGATGGTGAAGTTGGTGTTAATCAGTTGGTTACTCAGGCTGACCAGGCGATGTATCAGGCTAAGATGAAAGGGAAAAACAATTTCTGTTTTTCCGAGACCGATCATGAATTCTGATCGGGCGTTTTAGTTTGGATGAGACACCACTTTTTTCTTCTTATGTTCAGAAGGATGCACCATGCCTGAGGCTCTTTTGCTGGCGTTGCTGTATGCCACACTGGCTGCAGTAACCATTCCTCTGGGTGGTTTTCTGGCCCGGATTGAGCACTTTCAGAATCAGTGGCTGGAAAATGAACTTAAGCACTCCGTTGTCGCTTATGGGGCAGGGGTGTTATTGGCGGCCGTAGCTCTGGTTCTGGTGCCTGAGGGCCAGAAAGCGCTTTCCACACTCTGGATTGTTATTGCTGTTCTTAGTGGTGGGCTGATGTTTATGGCTGCGGACATCATTATTAGCAGGCGGGGTGGCTCTACCGCACAGCTGTTAGCGATGTTGCTGGACTTTACGCCAGAGGCGATGGCTTTAGGCGCTTCTTTAGCGCTGGGTAGTGACAGCGGTTTGTTGTTGGCTTTATTAATGGCGTTGCAGAATTTACCGGAAGGTTTTAATGCTTACCGTGAGATGATTGCTCTTCGTCCCCATCAGTGCCGAAAAATTATTATTTTCTTCATCCTGCTGGTGCCGATTGGGCCTTTGGCTGCCTGGGTTGGTTTTGTCTGGTTGTCGGAAATGGAGATGCTGTTGGGCTTTATCATGCTATGGGCTACCGGAGGTATTCTCTACCTCACTTTTCAGGATATTGCCCCTCAGGTTCGGCTGGATAAGGACTGGTGGCCACCCATGGCCGCCGTAGCAGGTTTTCTGACCGGTTTGGTTGGTCAGCATCTTCTGGTTCATAGCTGAGTGATTCAGAAAAACAAAGTGCCATGAGTCAATCCGGTAGCCCGCAACGCTGCTGTTTTAGGGGTTTTTAGCGGTAAAAAACCCGGATCTATACACTTATTGCTCACAGATTAGAACCTGATTAATTGTTCCTCTGTGATGCGTTTTAAAGCTGAGTATCATAGTCCGTTATTCAGAAATCAATCCAATTGTCCTACGCTTCGTATAGCAATCACCGCTTATGGCCGGTTATATAGGCTCGGTGCGGTTTGGTTCTATACGTGGTTAACGACTGCATAACAATGCTCAAGGATAAGCAGAGGCTCAATTCAATGAAATACTCCCTTCCCCGGACGCTGGCATTCAGTGCCTTACTCCCACTGATCGGTGCCCTTTCCTTCAGTGCTTCTCAGGCTCAGGCTGCCGGACAAGAGATGCCCCCAATGCCTGTGGAGGCTCAGATCGCCAAAACAGAAACACTGGAGCGAACTGTGGAAGTGGTGGGTTCTCTGTCCGCAGATGAAATCGTCACGATCAGTCCTGAAGTCTCTGGTCGTATCGCAGAGGTTCTTTTCCGCGAAGGCCAGGTTGTTGAGGCCGGCAAACCCCTGTTTAAGCTGGATGACTCTATCCAGCGTGCTGAGTTGAGACAGGCTGAAGCCAGCCGGGGTCTGAGTCAGGTTGAATACAAGCGTGCCAATCAGCTGGTGAATAATAACGCAGGCAGTGTGAATACCCGCGATAGTGCGCTGGCTAAACTGCGTATTGATGAAGCCGGTGTCGCTCTGGCAAAAGAACGGGTTGCTAAGATGACCCTCAATGCGCCCTTTGACGGCCTGGTCGGTCTGCGTGAAGTCAGCGTTGGTGAGTATGTGACTCCGGGCAGATCTTTGGTCAGTCTGGTTTCGGTTGACCCTCTGCGGGTTGAATTTCGTGTACCTGAGGTTTACCTGACAGGGTTGGCTGTGGGGCAGAGTGTCGATGTGACTCTTGATTCTGTTCCGGGCGAGCAATTTAAGGGTACTGTGTTTGCGGTGTCACCAGCGGTTGATGTTAATGGCCGTAGTGTGGCGGTTGTCGCCAGCCTTCCTAACGACAGTGGTAAGCTGCGTCCGGGGCTATTTGCCCGCGTTAACCTGAAACTGGAAACCATCGAAGATACGCTGATGCTTAAAGAGGAAGTTTTGGTGCCTCAGGGTAATACTCAGCTGGTTTATGTGCTGGAAGATGGCAAGGTAGCCATCCGTCCTGTCGTTACCGGTATCCGTGAGCGTGGCCGTGTGCAGATCCTGGAAGGGGTCAAAGCTGGCGATATTGTGGTAACTGCCGGTCAGATGAAATTGCGTCCGGGAGCCGCCGCTATGCCGGTAAATCTGCAGTCCGCGAAACCTCAGCCTGAACAAGGCCAGTAAGTCCGTACGCTAACGGCTAAATAAGGAGCATCTTCGGCATGGTATTGTCAGAAATTTCCATTAAACGACCGGTATTAGCAACGGTGATGAGCCTGTTGCTGATGCTGGTGGGCGTCATCGCCTACGACCGTCTGTCGGTTCGGGAATACCCGAATATTGACGTGCCGACGGTTTCTGTTGTCACCACCTATACCGGTGCCAACGCCAGTATTATTGAATCTCAGGTGACCAACGTACTGGAGGATTCTCTCTCCGGTATCGAAGGCATCGACTTTATGACCTCCTCTTCCAGTACCGGTAAGAGCCAGATCACCATCAATTTTAAGCTGGATCGTGATGCGGATAATGCGGCATCAGATGTTCGTGACCGTGTGGGTCGTGTGCGGGGTCGCTTGCCGGATGATATTGATGAGCCGATTGTGGCTAAGGTTGAAGCCAACGCCCAGCCGATCATGTATCTGGCTTTCTCCAGTCCGAACCATACGCCTCTTGAGATGACAGATTTTGCCGATCGTCTGGTGAAAGACCGTCTGCAGACTGCCCCAGGTGTGGCAGAGGTGCGTATCTTTGGTGAGCGTCGTTATGCGATGCGTATCTGGCTGGATAAAGCCCGTATGGCGGCTTTTGGTGTGACGACGACGGATATCTCCAATGCGATCCGCAGTCAGAACCTGGAAGTACCATCAGGTACTATCAAATCGGAGAATCGCGAGTTCACTCTGTTAGCTCAGACGGATCTGCAAACCCCGGAAGAGTTTGAACAGGTTATTCTGCGGGATAATGATGGCTATCTGGTTCGGGTTAAAGATGTTGCCCGTGTACGAATCGCTGCTGAAAATGACCGTGGTACCGTGCGCTTTAACGGCAAAACCGCTGTAGCGATGGGTGTGGTAAAACAGTCTGTAGCGAATCCGCTGGATGTATCCAGTAGTGTTCGTGGCATGATTCCTGAGATCGAAGCGATTTTGCCGGAAGGTATGAAGGTGAATGTCGCTTACGATTCATCCATCTTTATTGACCGTTCTATCAAGGCGGTTTACTCCACCATCGCGGAAGCTGTGATCCTGGTTATTCTGGTGATCTTTATCTTCCTGCGATCTTTGCGTGCAACCCTGATTCCTCTGGTGACGATTCCGGTTTCCCTGATCGGTGCCTTTGTCTTTATGTATGTGCTGGGCTACTCCATCAACACCCTGACCCTGTTGGCAATGGTAATGGCGATTGGTCTGGTGGTGGATGACGCCATCGTGATGCTGGAGAACATTTATCGTCATATTGAAGAGGGTATGCACCCGATTCAGGCCGCATTTAAAGGCTCGAAAGAGATCGGTTTTGCGGTGATCGCCATGACGATCACACTGGCGGCAGTATTTACCCCGCTGGCCTTTACCGAAGGTCGCACGGGTAAGCTGTTTGCTGAGTTTGCTCTGACACTGGCGGGTGCGGTTCTGGTATCCGGTTTTGTCGCGCTGACTTTGTCGCCGATGATGTGTTCGCGCATCCTTAAACATGAAAACCACGGTAAGTTTTACCTATGGGGTGAGAAGGTTCTGGATGGCATGGGCGACCTTTACCGCCGTGCTTTGAAATGGACTATGAAAGCGCGTCCGGTTGTGCTTCTGGTAGGCGTTGCCTGTCTGGGAGGGCTGTATGTTACCTTTAGCAGCCTGAACAGTGAGCTGTCCCCGGTAGAAGACCGAGGCACTATTATCGGTTTCGGTGTTGGCCCTGAAGGTTCGACCACCGAGTTTCTGGATAAATACAGCCGTCAGATTGAAGGCGTATTCTCCAACGTGCCAGAGATTGAGCGTTACTTTGTGATTACCGGTCTGTTCCCGACAGAAAGCAACGTGATCTCTTTCGCTGGTATGAAAGACTGGGAAGACCGCGAACGGAGTGCTCAGGAAGTTGCCGGGGCTCTGCGCGGACCTATGTATGCCGGTATTCCGGGCATTATGTCTTTCCCGATTACTCCGGCGTCTCTGGGACAAAGTCCGATCGCTCGCCCTGTTGAACTGGTCATTCAGTCCACCGCGAACTTTGAAGACCTGCAGAAGCTGATCGGCGCGGTGATGGGTAAGGTGTACGCCAGTGGTAAGTTGGTCAACCCGGATGTGGATCTGAAACTGAACAAGCCGCAGATCAACCTGAAGATCAATCGTGATAAAACCGCCTCTGTGGGTGTCTCTATCGCTGATGTGACCAGTACACTGGAAACTCTGCTGGGTGGACGTACCATCACCCGTTATAAGGATGGTAACGAGCAGTACGACGTGATTGCGAAAGTTGCCGATGTGGATCGTGCGACGCCGTCTTCACTGGCTTCTATCTATGTACGCTCAGCCTCCGGTCAGATGATTCAGTTGTCGAATCTGGTAACACTGGTTGAGACGGTTGCGCCGAAAGAGCTGAACCACTTCAACAAGCTGCGTGCAGCAACGATCAAGGCGAGCTTAACACCGGGTCTGACTCAGGGTGATGCGCTGGTTTGGCTGCGGGATACCGTTGAAGCAACTGCTAAAGAGATGGGGATTCAGGGGATTCAGTTTGACTATAGCGGTCAGGCCCGTGAATACATGGAGTCCGGTGATTCTCTGATGGTGACCTTCATTCTGGCGTTGGGCTTTATCTATCTGGTCCTGGCGGCTCAGTTTGAAAGTTTCCGTTCCCCTATGGTGATTATGCTGACCGTTCCTCTGGCGATTCTGGGTGCTCTTCTGACCATGAAGATGACCGGGGGGACGCTCAACGTGTACAGCCAGATTGGTCTGATTACTCTGATTGGTCTGATTACCAAGCACGGTATTCTGATGACAGAATTTGCTAACCAGCTGCGTGAGGAAGGCAAAGAGAAGTTTGACGCTATTGTGGAGGCCAGTGTACTTCGTCTGCGTCCGATCCTGATGACCACAGGTGCTATGGTGCTGGGTAACCTGCCACTGGCTCTGGCCACCGGTGCCGGTGCAGAAAGTCGTCAGGCGATCGGCTGGGTGATTGTGGGTGGTCTGACTTTTGGTACGCTACTGACACTCTTTGTCGTGCCGACGGTTTATACCTATATTGTGCAGAAGCTGCCTCATATACCGGAACCTGACTACGAATAAGCTCGACAGCGTTGCCTGTTGACTCATTTTGTCAGAAAAAGCTGGCTACCTTAAGGTAGTCAGCTTTTTTTGTTGTATATCAGGTGGTTATAAGCTTTATGTTGGATTTTTTAAATCCTGGTGCGCTCTTAAAGCTTTTAAGCAGGCATCTCTGATACTGCTTTTTTAAGCCAAATGCGCTATAAATTAGCTTTTGCGCAGCTTATTAATCACCCCCACAAATATTCTTGGCTGTTGGTAATCGGATAATCCAGCTTCTCGCAGAAGCTATTCACTTAAGGTATTTCTATGAGCAAAACGGTTCTGGTGGTGGATGACAGCCGCGTTTCCCGCATGATGATGATTAAAATGATTAACATGGTTGACAGCAGCTGGGAGATTGTAGAAGCAGAAGATGGTCAGCAGGCTGTTGATAAAGCAACGGCTGACACTCCGGACCTGATTGTGATGGATATTAATATGCCGGTTATGGATGGTTTTGAGGCGATTGAAATTCTTCGCCCACAGCTCCCGGATACCACCATGATTTTACTCTCTGCCAATATTCAGTCCTCCAGCCAGGCGCGGGCGGAAGAGTTGGGCGTTCACTTTATTGCTAAACCGATAACACCAGCGGTTGCTGAAAAAGCTCTGACGATCTGGAGTCAGGAAAATGCATGATCTGACTGTGCTTGAGCTGGATGCTCTGGCTGAAATTTTTAATATCAGCGTAGGACGCTCCGCCTCAGCCCTCAGTGAACTGACTCAGGAACCGGTCACCATGAGTGTGCCTGTCGTGCACGTGATGCCGATCCAGCGAGTGGTTGAGCTGCTATCGCCGGGAATTGGTGCAGAGCGCCTGACCTGTGTGAGCCAGATGTTCAACGGCAGCTTTGCGGGTGAAGCGATGCTGATGTTCCCGGAAAACTCCAGCCTCGAGATTGTTCGGTTGATGTTGGGTAGTCAGGTGCCGATTGAACAGCTAAGTGAAATTGAACAGGATGCTCTCAGTGAGATCGGTAACATCATTCTTAATGCCTGTTTCTCCACAATTGCTGATATGTTGCAGGACACGTTTTCCTGCGAGTTACCTGAGCTGACGGTTGCATCAGTGGAAGATATTCTGAGAAAACCGGAGAGCGAGCAAACGGTTCTCTTTATTCAGATTCAGCTGGCTTTGGAGAGCCGAAGCCTTGAAGGCTATTTGGCTTTCATTATGGGCGGTGAGTCTGAAGCCAATCTGCAGCAGGCTTTGCGTGGTTTCCTGAACGGTGTTCAGGATTAATATCTTGTTCCGGTTTGTTTTGCGGAGTTTTTGAAAACTATGCAGCTTTTTGAACAGGCATTAGCCGTGCTCCAGTCCGGAGTGATGATACTGGATGCAGATTATCGTGTGCATTTCATCAATCAGTGGCTGAATAAAGCCTTTGAGAACTCACAAGATTTACAGGGTAGCCTGTTTTTTGAGAGCTATCCGGAACTTGAAGGCAGGCGTATCCATCAGGCGGTGGAGCAGGCGCTGAAAACCGGCCTGCCTTCACTTTTATCTCCCGGCCTCAATCGTTCCCCTCTTCCTCTTTACCATGGTCAGGGCGAGCGTCGTGAGCGCTTTGCCCAGTCGATTCGTGTTCAGCCGATGAAGTCCGAAGGCAAGCGTTTCTGTGTTATTGAGGTGCAGGATGTCAGCTCTATGGTGCGACGGGAAGCACTGCTGAATAAGCAGGCTGAAAAGCTCAATCAGATGGCGCTGACCGATGAATTAACCGGTATCGCTAACCGTCGCCATTTCAATCTGATGCTGGAGAAAGAACTGCGTCGTTCTGAGCTTCAGGGTACCCCTTTGAGTCTGGTGTTTTTTGATATCGACTTTTTCAAACAGTACAACGATCACCTCGGGCATCAGGCTGGGGATAAGTGTCTTGTGGTTGTGGCGGATTACCTGAAGAACAAGCTGGAGAGTTACGGTTATCAGGTGGCCCGCTACGGTGGAGAGGAGTTCTGTATTATCATGCCGGGGCAGGATCTGGATGTGGCCCAACATCTGGCAGAGCGATGCCGCACTGAGATTGAAGCGCTTGACCTGAAACACCCCAGTAGTAGTGTTGCTCCGGTGGTCACTGCCAGCTTTGGCGTGTCGGCTAAGAGTGGTCAGCAGCCTGAGACCCAGACAGGGTTAATTTTGAGGGCAGATAATGCGTTGTACCGGGCGAAACTTGCCGGACGAAACCGGGTGGTTGTCGCAGAGCGTCAGGATAAAGAGCAACTCTGATTTATCTGTCTCGACAGAATACAGATACAAAAAATCCCCGATCAAGGATCGGGGATTTTTGTTTCAGCATTCGCAATATTCTGCCTAGGGCTGATATTTTAACGAATGGGCCGTACTTACATCAAAGACCTGAAACGGAGCTTATGCAAAAGATCAAAAGCCTACGGCTTTGCGCAGATGATCGATGCGCGCGCTGGCTTCTGCACGGGCTTTTACTGCACCTTTCTGCATCACTTCTTCCACGTAACCCATATCGTTCATCAGTTCTTCGTAACGGGCACGGGGCTCTTTTAGGTGATCATTCACCAGTTCGAACAGGGCGTTCTTCATATCACCCCAGCCGATGCCGTTTTCGTACTGCTGACGCATATCCGCAATCTGGCGTTCATCCGCAAACGCCTGCCAGATCTGGAACAGGGTGCAATCCTCAGTGCTCTTCGGCTCGCCGGGCTCCAGTGAGTTGGTTTTGATCTTACGGATCAGCTTGAGCAGTTTCTTCTCAGAAACAAACAACGGAATCGTGTTGTTGTAGCTCTTGCTCATCTTGCGGCCATCTAAACCGTTCAGCACAGCAACGCTTTCTTCGATGCGGGCTTCCGGCAGTTTGAAGTACTGGCCTTTGTAGATGTGGTTGAAACGACCGGCAACGTCACGGGCCATTTCGATATGCTGAATCTGGTCACGGCCAACAGGAACATCCGTGGCGTTAAACATCAGAATGTCTGCCGCCATCAGGATCGGATAGCTGAACAGACCCATCGTGATGCCTTTATCCGGATCAACGGCTTTTCCGGAATCAGCGCCTTCCGCTTCGTTGTCCTGTACCGCTGCTTTATAAGCGTGGGCGCGGTTCATCAGACCTTTAGAGCAAACACAGGTCAGCAGCCAGGTCAGTTCAGTGATTTCAGGGATGTCAGACTGACGGTAGAAAACAGAGTTATCGGTATCCAGACCCAAGGCCAGCCAGGTAGCGGCGATCTCGCGACGGGATTCCTGTACGCGTTTCGGATCGTGGCATTTGATCAAAGCGTGCAGGTCAGCCAGGAAGTAGAAGGATTCATTATTCGGATCACGGCTCGCTTCGATAGCGGGGCGGATCGCACCTACATAGTTACCCAGGTGAGGGGTACCTGTGGTGGTGATGCCGGTTAAAACTCTGCGTTTTTCCATGTCGGATCTGTCTTCTGATTCAGTGTATAGATTGATCACCTGTGCTGAAAAAGCTCAGATGTTCATAAGGTTGCGAACTATTCTAATCGTTCGGAGGCGGGGTTTAAACGGTGCTAAAGCCTTAAAAGGCCAGAGCACCGTTTTTCCTGATCAGTCTTCAGGATTATTGCAAACGGTCTTGTGCGGATTTGCAGCTTAACCGTTACAGCTCAACGGTAACCGCAGCAGCAGAACGCTTGGCTTTCTCGATAGCCGCATCGATGCTGTTTTCCAGTGCCAGAGCAACCCCCATACGGCGCTCACCCTTAACTTCCGGTTTACCGAACAGGCGCAATTGAGTATCCGGCTCTGCCAGTGCTGCCGCCAGATTGCCAAAACTAGCCTGTTCCGAGTTGCCTTCCACCAGAATCACGGCAGATGCTGCCGGGCCAAACTGACGGATCGATGGGATCGGCAGACCCAGAATCGCGCGGGCGTGCAGGGCAAATTCCGACAGATCCTGAGAGATCAGGGTTACCATGCCGGTATCGTGCGGGCGTGGGGATACTTCACTGAAGTAAACGTTATCGCCTTTAACAAACAGTTCAACGCCAAACAGACCACGGCCACCCAGAGCGTCTGTGATCGCTTTACCCATGCGCTGGGATTCCGCCAGAGCAACCTCTGACATCGCTTGTGGCTGCCAGGATTCACGGTAATCACCTTTCTCCTGACGATGGCCGATAGGCGCACAGAAGGAGGTGCCGCCTTCATGGCGAACGGTCAGCAGGGTGATCTCGTAATCAAAATCGACAAAACCTTCCACGATCACTTTACCGGCACCGGCACGACCACCTTCCTGAGCATAATCCCAGGCGTGATCGACATCGGCATCAGAGCGCACCAGACTCTGGCCTTTACCGGAGCTGGACATGATCGGCTTAACCACACAGGGAATGCCCACTTCTTTGATCGCGGCCAGATACTCGTCTTTGGTACCGGCGAACTTGTAAGGCGAGGTGGACAGTCCCAGCTCTTCTGCGGCGAGACGGCGGATGCCTTCGCGGTTCATGGTTAGCTGTGTTGCGCGGGCCGTCGGCACTACGTTGAAACCTTCGCTTTCCAGTTCTGCCAGCGTGTCGGTGGCGATCGCTTCAATCTCCGGCACGATTAAGTGCGGTTTTTCCTGCTCGATTACACGGCGCAGGGCATCGCCATCCAGCATGGAGATCACATGGCTGCGATGAGCAACCTGCATGGCAGGGGCATTCTCGTAGCGGTCAACGGCGATCACTTCGCAGCCCAGACGTTGCAGTTCGATAACCACTTCTTTACCCAGCTCGCCGCAGCCGCACATCAGAACGCGTGTTGCGGTTGGGCTTAGTGGAGTGCCGATTGAAGGGGAAGTACCGTTAGATGTCATAGGTCAGGTCCTTAAAAATTAAAAGGCCAGCGGGAATTAGATTCCGCTGGCACCAGAAGGGAGATAAAAAACAAAATAGGTATCAGACCTCAAATGGCAATAAATGCCTGATCGAGGGTCGCACGGCGCTGACAGCTGTTCAGCACCTGGCGTTTCTGGTCGTCGTTGTATGTGTTCCAGAGGCGAATCTCGTTGCCATCCCGGTAGCAACCGATGCAAAAACCTTCATCATTCAATGCACAGATGCTGACACAAGGCGATGGCGTGACTACCGGTTTATCAGGCTTATTATTCTCCGACCGAATACCGGTCTGAGGCTGAGATGCTTTATGGCTCACAAAAACTCCAGATCGAGACACTTACCTGTCGAACACTGACAAAACGGTCTCTGAAAAATGCCTTATTTGGCTCATCAATTTAAATTAGCTTTGCAGATCTGCTTTCTTTTTATAGCGGTGCTTTTAAGCATCCGTTCTTGGTCTGAGCTGCTCACGGTAGCGGGCACCATTATCCACATAGTGCTGGGCGCTGGCTTCCAGCATGCTGTATTGGGCTTCGGTAATCTGACGTTTTATCACTGCCGGAGCACCCACAACGAGAGCGCCATCCGGGATTACCATCCCTTCTTTCACT
The DNA here is from genome assembly GCF_982874595.1 of Oceanospirillum sp. Classification (NCBI taxonomy): domain Bacteria; kingdom Pseudomonadati; phylum Pseudomonadota; class Gammaproteobacteria; order Oceanospirillales; family Oceanospirillaceae; genus Oceanospirillum; species Oceanospirillum sp. Next base: position 14,579 of record NZ_CEYNZH010000005.1, read on the forward strand.
ACCGCTCCAGCGCCAATTATGCAGTATTTGCCAATTTTCGCACCATTTAAAACCACCGCATTCATGCCGATCAGGCTGTAATCACCAATTTCGCAGCCATGCAGCATCACTTTATGACCAATGGTCACGCCTTTTCCCAGCGTCAGCGGCATGTTGTCGTCCACATGCAGTACTGAACCATCCTGTACATTGGACTGTTCACCGATGGTGATGGTGTCGTTATCGGCGCGGATGGTGACATTAAACCAGACACTGGCCTGATGGCCGATGCGAACGTCTCCAATCAGGTCGGCACTCGGGGCAATAAAGTGTTCCTCGGATGCGAACTGTGCGCGCTTGTTTCCCAGATCGTAGATCATGGTCGGCTCCTTTGCTTGTGGTGCTCTTTTATTGTTCTATTTTGAGTCGTGGGTTGTCGGCCCACTTATTCTGAAACCCGTCGGTGTTTGCTCGGTTCAAGGTGACGTAACGGGCTACCTGCCGTTGGCACCTTGGTCAGCGAGAAGTCGGCTCCCAGACCGGTTTTCAGCAGATCAACCAGCATCATGGCAGACAGACCCCAAATGACAAATTCATCAAAGTGATAACAGGGTACATAGATCGCTTTCTTTTCCACCGGAATCACATCGGTATGGTGGCGTTCATCTTTCAGGAAAAAGCTCAGGGGAACCCGGAATATTGCATCCAGTTCATCTACGTTGGCGGTCAGCTCAATATTTTCCGGCACGATACCCACCCAGGGTGTGACCCGAACACCCATATGAGAGATCACCTGATTAAGTTTACCAATGATTTCAACCTGATCCGGTCGCATGGCTACTTCTTCTTCACTTTCGCGCAGGGCGGTGTGTTTCAGGTTGCGGTCGGTTTTGTCCTGCATGCCGCCGGGAAAGGCGACTTGCCCGGAGTGGCTGGAGAGATGAGACGCCCGGCGGGTCAGAATGATTTCAGGATCGAACGGGTTGTCGGTGAGAGCGATAAGTACCGCAGCATCCGGGTGAGCACCTTTGATCCGGGCGGGAGTGAAGTTGCTCAGGCGCTCCCGGAGTAATGCCAGATAATCAGTATTCTGGTCTACAGAGATGTTTATCTTTTCTGAAGACCGATGCGAAGAGAGTTCTGCAGTCACAAGCTTAGGTCCCTGTTGCCTAGGATCTTTCCCATAGTAAAGGAGAATCACGCTTCAGGGAAAAGTTTGACGCTAGTCAATCGGGTTTTTCTGCCGTATTCTTTGAAGGATATGCGGCAGGGGGCGATGCCCGCTGATGACTCTGGATTAAAAAAGAAGGCCCAAGCGTCTTCGTAAAGGACAGTCTTTCGGATGAATTTTTGTAGCGAATGCGGTGAAAAAGTTCGGATCGGGATACCGGATGATGATAACCGTCCACGCCATATCTGTGATGCCTGCGATACGATTCACTACCACAATCCTAAGATTGTTGCGGGTACCATTCCTGTTTATGGTGATAAGGTTCTGCTCTGCAAACGGGCGATTGAACCCCGTCTGGGTTACTGGACGCTGCCGGCAGGCTTTATGGAAAATGAGGAAACCACGGTTGAAGCGGCCGCCCGTGAAACCTGGGAAGAAGCACAGGCCGAAGTGAATGTCAGCCATCTATACGTGCTGATCGATACCACGGTTATCAGTCAGGTTTATATGATGTTTCTGGCAGATCTGCCAAAGCCGGAATACGGTGCAGGCCCTGAGAGCCTTGAAGTGGAACTCTTTTCAGAAGATGAGATTCCATGGGGTGAGCTGGCCTTCCCGACCATTGAAAAGACCCTGCGCCTCTATTTTGAAGACCGTAAGAAAGGTCACTTCCCGATGCATCAGTGTGATGTCAGCAAGGAAGACCGTGACCGTTTCTATGCGGCCATAGAAGCCGCTAAAGCCAGCTGATTGCTGGCTTTTCTTTGCTGGCATTTCTTTACGGGCTTTTCTTTACGGGCGCTGTCCTCCGGCTCTCTACAGATCTTCCAGCCGGAACACATCATAGGCGGGTTCCTCATAGGGATGCGCCAGTTTCATCGCTGCAATCGCCTGTTTGATCAGGCTGGCCTCGCATACCAGTTCCACACGATACTCTTCCACCGTTTCCAGCTCGTTCTGAGAGCCGATATGAGGATGACTGCCCTCCAGCGGCCGGAACTGTCCCTGACCTTTGATCTGCCAGCAACAGTGATCATAGTGCCCAATGCGACCGGCTCCGGTTTCAAAAACCGCATTCTTCACCGGTTCAAGATGGGATTCTGGAACGAAAAAAGCGAGCTTATACATAAGGTTGTCCTTGCTTGATCAGCGCTGTCATCCGAATTTGAGTCTATTAAGAATAGAAGCTGTTACAGCCCTGTGAAGCTTAAATTGTTTATGGTTCAGAATCAGCTGTCAGAGGCTTCCGGATGAGGAATCGTCAGCTGCTGTTGGCTTTTAAAGAAACGCTCTTCACCGGTGACGGGGTCGGTAAACTCCAGTGTATAGGCGAGTAACTGGAGCGGATGGCTGTAATCAGCATGATCGGCTTCCGCCTGAACCTCGGGATACCAGGGATCGTTTTCAATCGGGATGCCCATGGATGCCAGATGTACCCGCAGCTGATGTTGGCGTCCGGTATGGGGCTTCATTTCATACAGCGCCCGATCACCTTCTTGTATCAACAAATCAATTGCAGTTTCACTATTCGGCTCGCCTTCGGTTTCTTTCATGGTGAAAAAGTGATCACCACGCACGATCAGACTTTTATGTACGCGGGGCAGTTCAAGCTCCGGATTGATCCCCGCCACTGCACGATAGGTTTTCTGCACGTTGCGCTGCTGGAACATCGTTTGGTACGCGCCTCTGTGCTCCGGCTGTTTGCAGAGCAGAACCAGACCTGCGGTCTCCCTGTCCAGTCGGTGTGACGGTGCAAGATCCGGCAGGTTGAGACGATTGCGCAGGCGAATCAGCAGGGTCTCTTTCAGATGACGACCCGCCGGAATGGTCGATAACCAATGAGGTTTATCCGCGATAACGATCAGATCGTCTTCATAAACGATAGATTCTTCGAAAGGGACAGGCTGTTCGTTCGGCACTTCCCGGTAGTACCAGATCTTTTTCCCGGCGATAAAGGCGGCGTCTTCCGCTAAGGGTTGGCCTTCGTCATCCACCAGATCTCCTTTTGCTAAACGCTGGCGCAGTACCTCAGGTTCAATGTGCGGGAATCTGTGCTGCAAAAAACTCAGCAGATCCGGCCAGCGGCCTTCCGGGTGTTCTTCATCGCAGGGCAGAATCAGGTAACTGGGCGGCACACCGTCCCGGTAGGGCAGAGGTGAATTTTTCGAGGTAGAGCGTTGTTTCTTGCGAGCCATGAATATTCCGGAATGAAGAGCGAAGACAATCGGTTGTATAACAACAAGGTGGCGGAATTGTAGGCTATTCGCCCGATGAGGTCATGGTACAGTTTTAGCCTGTTGTATCAGGGGCGACAAAAAAGTGGGCCCTTAAAAAGGGCCCGAAACGAACATGGCTTTATAGCGGATAGGGATTTGAAGAGAGCGCTGATTAATGCTGTCTTCTCCCTGAAAATTGAGTCACTTCCCTGTGACGATGTGGGGTGTTCAGAGGGAGATGATGGCAGGGACTAGCTGGTAAAGACCGGCATCATGCCCATGCCCCAGAGCACAACGGTCGTTACGATCATGCCCACCAGTACTACGAGCCCAACGGTCAGAATGGAAGTACCAAACATAAAAGCCTGCTCTTCAGGAATTTCCATCACGGTTTCGACTCCGTTGTAGAGCAGATAGATGGTATAGGCTACAGCCAGAAGACCGGCAAAGACCACAAACCAGAGTACCGGCCAGAGTCCGGCAAAGCCTGCCATAAAGAGTGGGGTTGACGTGTAAGTGGTCAGCACCATGCAGCGGTCAAAGCTGGCATCCGCGCCGTAGGTTTTTTCCATCCAGTGAACGGATTTTGCCATCACATAAACACCCAGCAACAGGGCGAAATAGAAGGCGATTGAGATAGGCAGAGCGCTGGCGACGGTAAGTTTGACGTATTCCCCGCCAGATATGCTCCAACCCATCTGGGTGGTTCCGATAAACATGCAAAGGGGCGGGATGGCTGCTAACCAAACCAGATCATTTTTATAGCAATCAACCCAGGTGTATTTCTCTTCACGAATTTGCTGCCACTCAGCTTTTGGGTGATAGATCACCCCAAACAGATGCTGAAACATGACGACCTCCTAACCTTTTCAGGTTGTTACAGATCTTTAAGCGCGGGCTGCGCTTGTTATCATTTCATCCGGTCTTTGCTCGCTGCAAATTCCCGGTAGCCTTAGCTTTTCAGCGCGGCGATATGCAGAGGGCAAAGGTTCTGGCTGTTGTACGCATATCCATTACCGATGTGAGATTTATGCCTCTCTTTATCCGATAAACAGATAGTGATCCGCCAGTAACACCACAAACAGCCACATGATGTATCGGATCGAGAACCAGAAGGTTCGTATTGCCGCTTGTTTATCCCGACCCTGATAGAGTTTCCAGACGTACTGCAGGAAACGGCCGTTCAAAATCATTACGCCTGCTATATAGAGTAGACCACTCATTCCTGTGACGTAGGGCAATATTGTGGTCAATATCATCAGAACGGTGTAAAGAATGATTTGCAATTTGGTGAAAGCGTCACCGTGAGTGACCGGTAACATCGGGATATCCGCCTTGGCGTACTCCTCTTTCCGATGCAGAGCCAGCGCCCAGAAGTGTGGTGGCGTCCAGGCGAAGATGATCAGCACCAGCAGCAAACCGTGTGGGTCGAGTTGTCCGCTAATGGCTGTCCAGCCCAGCAGAGGTGGTGCGGCACCGGCAAGCCCGCCGATGGTGATATTTTGTGGCGTGGCGCGCTTCAGAATAGCGGTGTAGATCACCGCGTAGCCGATCAGAGAAGCGAGTGTCAGCCATGCGGTCAGGGCATTCACGGCAACAAACAAAATTCCGATGCCCAGTGTGCCGATAATGGCGGCAAAACTGAGCACCTGAACCGGCTGCAGCTGCCCCTGGGGCAGTGGCCGGTATCGCGTTCGCGCCATAATGCTGTCGATCTTCTCATCCAGCAGGTGATTAATAGCAGCGGCAGAACCAGCAGCCAGACCGATGCCGATCAGACCGAAAATCACTTTATCCACAGGGGGCAGGCCGGGAACAGCCAGAAACATACCCACAACAGCGGTGAGCAACATCACAGCCACCACCTTAGGTTTGCATAGGTTGTAATAGCTGGTGAGACTGGCTCTGACAGCGTTTTCCCCAGTATGTCGGGTAGATATAGCATTACGGGCGGCGAGTCTAGGCATGACGAATCACTCCTCTTGCCGGGATAGGGGGATGCATGGCGTTCAGGCACCAGAGCAGATTACTGATGCTCAGCAGCAGGAAAGCGCCTCCCAGATTGTGGAGAACGGCCAAGCTTAGTGGAAAATAGAACAGAACATTAGAGATACCGATAGCGATCTGAGCCAGCAGGGCGACTAAAAGCCAGAAGGCGCGCCGTTGCAGCAACAGGGTCATTGGCCGACGCAGCATATAAAGCGCCAGACCACCGACAAAGATCAGCACGATCAGAGCTCCCAGTCTGTGGATCAGATGAATGGCAACACGGCCATCGCCATCCAGTTGTCCCCCGAGGTAATTAGGGCCTACATGCTGAGTAAAGTTGAAGCCCTTCTCCATTGAGAGATTGGGCAACCACTGCCCCTGACACTGAGGGAAATCCGGGCAGGCAACGGCCGCGTAATTAGCACTGGTCCAGCCCCCCAGCGCGATCTGAATCACGATCAGTAAAAAAGCGATGCTGGCCCAGTGACGTAACCGCCAGAGCAGCAGCCATTCATGCTGACCGGTATCTTTCAGCAGCAGGGAATCAAAGCGGATTTCGCTCCAGCCCTCCTCATCACCGGCTCTGTCTTTAAGCCGCTTAAGACGCAGAGTGAGCAGATAGAGCAGACTCAGGGTGGCCATGCCCCCCAGCAGGTGCAGGGTGACCACTTGGGGCCAGAGTTTCAGGGTGACCGTCCACATACCGAACATGCCCTGAAGGATGACCAGAAAAAGCAGAAAGGTACTGTGCTTGACCGGATAGCTGGCCACATGCCGCCAGCGCCAGGCGAGAAATGTCAGAATCAGAATAACGAATCCCAGGCTGGCCGCAGCATAACGATGAATCATCTCCGGCCAGCCTTTGGCGGCATCAACCGTATGGCCGGGGAAAAGTTCTGCGGCACGGGCCAGTTGTTGCTCGCTGGTGGGAACGGTCAGATGGCCGTAGCAGCCCGGCCAGTCGGGGCAGCCAAGACCGGCATCCACAAGACGTGTCCAGGCACCCAGCGCAACGACAATAAAAGCCAGTAAGACAGCAAACCGCGCCAGTAACAGAGCATCACTCAGGCTTGAGCGACGTAATGTGGTGTTTTGCTGGCTGAGTAAACGACCGGGACTCTGATTCAGGTTGTTATATGATCTGAACATATCCCACCTCCGTTAAAATTCCTGAGGGTGTCAGCCTGTTGATGAGGCTCTGAGCAAACGTCTGAGATCCCTCAGCAGATCACGTCCCGTGTTGCTGTCGGCATAACCGGTGACCAGATTACCCATGGGGTCGACCACCAGCACCTGATAGCCTTCCTTCAGCCAGGGGCGGGCCAGCCAGTCCGGTGTCGACATGGTCAGCCCGTGCCAGCGACGTACATCCTGCTCGCCCATACCGGTGAGAGGCGCCGGCAGTGTATTTGCTGCGCTGACCGGTTGCAGCAAAACTCTTCTGACCCGATCCCCCTCTTTCCCCAGCGCCTTATGAATTTGTTGCAGATTTTCCTGCCATTGCGTGCAGCTTTTGTTGCAGGTGTCCGGCGTCACCAGAACCAGCAGCCAGTGTTGTTTCAGGTTTTCCGGAAAGCCTTGTTCTGATTGCCAAGGCCAGCGTTGCAGAGGCTCTTTACCTGCAAGAAACTCGCCTTTATTGATGGTTTTTGCCGGTAGCCAGACCTCAAAACGTACCATAAGCCACGCCAGAAAGAAGGGCACCATCAGTCCGCTGATAAGAAGCAGTAAGCGCCGACGGTTACGTCGGATCTCATGTTCGGTAAGCACATACATAAGATTCTCCTGACCTCGTCACCGCAGAGCGATGCCGGGCGTTATTATTTTTGTTAAGAGATCTGTGATTTGTTTGTTTAGTGGTTTGTCAGGTTCTTCGCAGTGACAGGTCTTTGCGTTGTTCACTCTTCTAAAGCTAGCAAAGAATTAAAAGGCTGCGCGGTTTTTAGAGGGGAGATTTGAAACTTGAAAAAATAAAAGCCAGTGGGCACATTGCGTGTCGCACTGGCTTTTGGAATACATTGTCAGATAAATCGAACAATGTATTTCTCACCATCAGGATCCTCTTCGTAGAACTTAGAGCCCTTCTGCTGAGCATCTTTTAGCATTAGGTAGAGGTTTATGGCTCTTTCTAATACAGGCAGTGCTTCGCTGAATTTTTCAGTATCAGCTGCATCCAGAATTTTCCGTTCGAGTTCTTCTGAAATTCTAACTCTGCGGTCAGCCGGATTTTTCTTGGTACTTTGTGTATTCATCATAGTCGACCTATAAAGCCGTATCTATTAGTGCTAGGAGAGATAATCGACAAATGTAATTACGGCAGCTCCTGCGCTTACTGTCATTAACAAATAGTTTGCTAATGACATCACAGATACATTGTTGTGTTTCGAACTTTCTGTAACCTCCTCTAAAATGTAGCTTTTGGTTTTCTTGGTTAATCGAAATCCGCTCATTGTTGCTTTGTCAGTTTTCGTTTCAACAGCATCAATTTGAATTTCGTTTTCTATGGTGTTGTAAGTTTTACGGTATTTCATAAAGGAGAAATATTCCGAACAACGCCACTAGCCACCCTTTTCGGCAGTTTGCCGAACCTGCTTGGACATTAAATGGCTTTATTCACATTTGGGGTGGTTTTTATTCCAAGCTGGTAAAGTCTGTACAAATTAGTGTTTGTCATATGTTTTTTCCTTTTTTGAAAGACAGCTACACTCACTTGAGTCTGTAGAATGTCTTTTTTGGTTTTAAAAATGGACAAAATCGTTCCGATAAAGGGTTGTTTTCCTCTCTTTCTCCTTATTTGCAAGACAGCTACACTCATTTGAGTCTGTAGAATGTCTTCTTGGGTTTTAAAAAGGGACAAAAACGTCCCGCTCAAGGTCTATTTTCCTCTATTCTGCTTATATGTCAATAGCTTTCTAAGACTAATGTTTAGTTTTTGGGGTGTGGTTGTTATTGATGGTCTTCAATCTGGAGGTTGCGTCGCCAAAACGGACGACTCCACATCAGCGTGAAGGTAAAGGCGAGGGCGAACCACTGTACGCTGTAGCCGATATGTTGCTCCGGCTGCATATTGGGGCTGGTGGGGCGGGGAACCATAACACCCGGTTGTCCGGCATCGGAAAGGCGGAACTCATAATCCGGCAGAGGGTGCCCGGTAATCTCACTGAGCTGCAGGGCCGACAGCTGTTGTACCCGAACCGGCCAGGTGAGATTCAGTGGTTCAGGCTGCAGATCGCTTTGCAGGGCTTTAGCCTGAACCTGAATGCTGACCGGCAGCAGAGGTGTTTCAAATTGCGGCCGTTCACTTCTTAAGCGAGGAGCTTCAATCCAGCCACGATTGACCAGAATCCAGTGGGGCGTGCTATTGGGGGCGGTTCCGATCAGCCGGAAAGGGGTCAGCAGGTGATAACCCACCCGCCCTTCATAGGTGCGGTTGTCCAGCAGAATGGAGCGATCAGGATCATAGATACCGTACAGCTGATACTGACTATAGGGGGCCAGTACCGCCAGAGGAGCGGGAGCCGATGAGGTGTCATTCCAGAGCTGAGCTTCCAGGACCTCCTGAGGCAGAGGCTGAGCGCGACCCAGCCTGATCTGTTCCAGCAGGTGTTCTTTTTCATCTGCCCGTTCCAGCTGCCAGAAGCCAAGACCGATACAGAGCACAATCACCGCCAGCATGAGCAGATGAAAACTCAGTCCGGGAAGCCTTGCCATCAGATAAGCGCCACGGAACTGCAGGGCTTTGTTATCACGGGCTTGTTGGCTTGTCTGGTTTTCAGGAGAACCTCTGCGCCGCTTATCGTGATGATCGGGCGGTTTGTTCTCTGGAGGCGATGTCGTCATATCAGAAATCCGGCTTTGGCTGTCGCACCGTCAGGCAGCTAAGCTTAACAGCACAGATGTGTTCGTTGTCCGAATCAGGTGTCGTTCATTCAGAGTATCAGGAGCACCCATGCTGAAGTTATTGATAGCGGTATTATTTGTCGCGGTTGTTCTCAGTTTAGCAGCCGGTCTTCTGTTTTTGCTAAAACCGAAAAGTGAACTGGCCAGCGTGCGCCTGCTGACCTCGTTGAAATTCCGGATCGGATTAACGGTGTTGTTGCTGATGCTGCTGGTTTGGGGCTTTGCCACCGGAGCGCTGCATTCGCAGGCTCCGTGGTAAAAGAGGGATCTGTTAGTCAGATAGGTTTCTCGCGAGGGGATCAGAAGACATAAACAAACAGGAAAAGTCCCAGCCAGACCACATCAACAAAGTGCCAGTACCAGGCTGCTGCTTCAAAGCCGAAATGTTCTTTCGCGGTAAAGTGTCCTTTCAGAATCCGCAGCAACATCACCAGCAGAATAATACTGCCCATGGTGACATGCAGACCGTGAAAGCCGGTGAGAATAAAGAAGGTGCCACCATAGATGCCGGACTCAAGGGTTAATCCCAGTTTGGTATATGCCTCAATATACTCTTCCGCCTGAATCACCAGAAATGCAGCACCGAGCAGCAGCGTCAGTGCCAGCCAGCTGGCAAGCGCCCCCCGCTTGTTCGCCCTTAGGGCCTGGTGCGCGATGGTCAGGGTGACGCTGGATGTGACCAGGAGTACGGTGTTGATCAGCGGCAGATGCCAGGGATCAATAATCTGCTGGGGGCCGGAATAGGCTGAGGTATCCGGTGGTGTCATCAGCGGCCACTGGGCGACAAACTCCGGCCAGAGCAGTTCATGGGTCATCGCATTACTGCCATCACCACCCAACCAGGGAACCGCCAGCTGGCGCACATAGAAGAGCGCCCCGAAGAAGGCGGCAAAGAACATCACTTCTGAGAAGATAAACCAACCCATACCCCAGCGGAATGAGCGATCCATCTTTTCATCGTAGAGGCCGGACATGCTCTCTTCGATCACATTGCGGAACCAGCCAAAGAACATCCAGATAATGATGAGTGCGCCCACTACAGAGAGCCAGCGCAGAGGACTGTCCGGATGGTTCAGCATCTGCCCTGTGCCGAACATCAGCAGAAAAAGCCCTGTGGCGGCAACAATCGGCCAGTGACTCTGGTGGGGCACATAGTAGGACTGATGATGCTCTTCAGGATGTGCGTCTGATGAGTGAGTTACGGTTGCCATAATTGCCTCCTCAGAGGTCTGAAGCCAGAGCCGGTGTGTCAGGCAAAGTTGGTTTATCCAGTAAAGCCAGTGCCTGTGCGTTATCCGTGCTGCTGGTGATATCAAAAAGAGTGTAAGCCAGTGTCAGGGTGCCGATATGTTCCGGTAGTTTGGGGTCTACCCGAAACAGCAGGGTCATCTGCTGATTGGCTCCGGGGTTGAGTTCCTGCTGTTCAAAGCAGAAACACTGGGTTTTCAGCAGGTATTCTGCCCCTTCTGACGGGCTGACACTGGGCACCGCCTGTGCCGTCATACGCTGGGTTGTCGGGTTAACGACCGTAAAGCTAACCCTGCGCAGCTCGCCGGGATGCACCCGCACTTTGCGTTCGGTGGCTTCAAACTCCCAGTTCATGCCCGCATTTTTATTGGTCAGAAACTGCACCGTGACCCAGCGGCTTTTATCCACCAGTAAACCGTCTTCTATGGCGTAGGCTTTACCACTGGTTTTGCCGTTCAGGCCTGTGATGTCGCAAAACACGTCATACAGGGGCACCAGTAGAAAGCCGAAGGCGAACATGCCCAGAGATGCCAGCACCAGACGTTTCACAGTTCTGGCAGGCTTTCCCGCTGGCTTGGTTTGATCTGAATCGGGAGACGACATAACACTGCCCTCTGTTTATTCGTGGTAAAGCGACAGATTCCCTGATGGTCTCTGTCGCTATCTTAAAAGCCCTATTTCACTTCCGGTGGCGCACTGAAGGTGTGGTAAGGCGCAGGAGACGCGACTTCCCATTCCAGACCTTCGGCACCTTCCCAGGGTTTGGCCTCTGCCTGTTTGCCGCCACGAATGCACTTGATCACGATGTAGAGGAACAGCAGCTGGCTGAAGCCGAACAGGAAGCCCCCGATACTGGCGATCATATTGAAGTCGACAAACTGCAGAGCGTAGTCGGGAATCCGGCGCGGCATGCCCGCAAGGCCGATAAAGTGCATCGGGAAGAAGGTCAGGTTCACCCCGATCATCGATAGCCAGAAGTGCCATTTGCCGAGGCACTCGTTGTACATATTGCCGGTCCACTTCGGCAGCCAGTAATAGGCACCGGCGATAATGGAGAACACCGCCCCCGGCACCAGAACATAGTGGAAGTGAGCCACCACAAAGTAGGTGTCGTGGTACTGGAAGTCTGCCGGCGAGATCGCCAGCATCAGACCGGAGAAACCGCCAATGGTGAAGAGCACAATAAAGCCGATGGCAAACAGCATAGGCGTTTCAAAGGTCATCGCCCCACGGAACATGGTGCTGACCCAGTTAAAGACTTTTACCCCTGTCGGCACCGCAATCAGCATGGTGGAGTACATAAAGAATAATTCTCCGGCCAGCGGCAGTCCCACCGTGAACATATGGTGCGCCCAGACGATAAAGGAGAGCAGGGCGATGGATGCTGTGGCATAAACCATAGAGGCGTAGCCAAACAGACGCTTGCGGCTGAAGGCGGGCACAATATGGGAGATGATGCCAAAGGCGGGCAGGATCATGATGTAGACCTCTGGGTGCCCGAAGAACCAGAACAGGTGCTGGAACAGAACCGGGTCACCGCCGCCACCGGCGTCAAAGAAGCTGGTGCCGAAGTGAATATCCATCAGCATCATGGTGATCACGCCAGCCAGCACCGGCATCACCGCAATCAGCAGGAAGGCGGTGATCAGCCAGGTCCAGACAAAGAGTGGCATCTTCATCATGGTCATGCCGGGAGCGCGCATATTGAGGATGGTGGCGATGACGTTGATCGCCCCCATAATGGAGCTGATCCCCATCATGTGTACCGAGAAGATAAAGAAGGTCACACTGGGCGGCGCGTAAGTGGTGGAAAGCGGCGCGTAGAAGGTCCAGCCAAAGTTTGGCCCGCCCCCTTCCATCAGCAGGGTGGAGAGCAGCATGGCGAAGGCAAAGGGAAGAATCCAGAAACTCAGGTTGTTCATCCTTGGCAATGCCATATCCGGCGCTCCCACCATCATGGGGATCATCCAATTCGCCAGACCCACAAAGGCGGGCATGACCGCACCAAACACCATAATCAGCCCGTGCATGGTGGTCATCTGATTAAAGAATTCCGGCTGCACCAGTTGCAGTCCCGGCTGGAACAGTTCGCTGCGGATCACCAGCGCCATACAGCCGCCGGTCAGGAACATAATAAAGCTGAACCAGAGGTAAAGCGTGCCGATGTCCTTATGGTTGGTAGTGTAGATCCAGCGGGTGATGCCCTTGGCCGGACCGTGATGATCGTGCCCGCTCTGGTCGCTTTTTGACGGGCTTTGAGATGTGCTCTGTGCAATATCAGACATGATGCTTCTCCTCACTGACCCGCTTTCAGATGTTGCTGAATGTCCTGCGGCGTGACCATCTCACCTGTGTTATTTCCCCAGGCGTTACGTTCGTAGGTGATCACGGCGGCCAGATCGACAGGATCAAACTGGCTGCCGTAAGCCGCCATTGCGGTTCCGGCTTTACCGAACAGCACAATATGGATGTGACCCTCTTTGTCTTGTGTTGCCAGAGGACTGTCTTTGAGGGCGGGGAAGGCTCCGGGAATACCCATGCCGTTAGGCTGATGGCAGGCTGCACAGGCGGTGTTGTAAACCTGCTCACCTTTGGCAACCAACTCTTCAAGTGTCCACTCTTTAGCGGCGGAAGCGGTTTTAGCGGCTTTGGCAGACTGTTGCTCAGCAACCCAGGCCTGATACTCCTCAGGAGGCACGGCTTTGACCACAATCGGCATAAAGCCATGGTCTTTACCGCACAGCTCAGCACACTGGCCACGGTAGACGCCGGGCTTGTCGATTTTGGTCCAGGCCTCGTTGATAAAGCCGGGAATGGCGTCTTTTTTCACGGCAAAATCCGGCACCCACCAGGAGTGGATGACATCATTGGAGGTCAGCAGGAAGCGGATCTTTTGAGCGACGGGAACCACCACAGCGTTATCGACTTCCAGCAGGTAGTGCTCGTTCTTTTCGGCCTGATTATTGATCTGTTCTTTCGGTGTGGTCAGATTGCTGAAGAAGTCGATCTCTTCGTTCAGGTACTGATAGCGCCATTTCCACTGGTAACCGGTGATCTGGATATCCACTTCCGCATCTGAGGTGTCGTACATCTGACGCAGGGTCGCGGTAGCAGGAATCGCCATGCCCACCAGAATCAGCAGGGGGATCACGGTCCAGAGAATCTCGACAAAGGTACTTTCGTGGAAGCTGGCCGCCTTGGCACCACGGGATTTGCGGTGGTGGAAAATGGACCAGAACATGACACCGAATACGATCAGGCCGATCACCACACAGATCCAGAAGATGATCATGTGCAGGCTGTAAACCGAGGCGCTGATTTCGGTCACACCCACCGGCATATTCAGTTCCCAATCGGCGAAGGCCTTGGGAGACAGAGCCAGCTGCAACAGCAGCAGGTTCGACAGTACAGCGATTGAAGAGGATTTGCGCAGCAGTAATCCTGCACAGGACCTTTGAGTCCTTTTGCATACAGTATCCATGGGCCCACCTTTTTATTATTTTGCGGTTGGCTTAATAGGTTATTCCCAGCTCCGGTGAGACGCGGCCAAAGCTATTCGCTTTGTGGCCGTGGGGTGGATCTGTAGCGTTTAATCAGAGCCTGGAATGCACAATTATTGTGTTCAGGGCCGGTATCTGGCCGATTTCTCGTCTTGAACATGCTTGAGTATAGACGGGGTTTATCGGGCGGCAATTTTTCAGATGTAAAAAATTATTAAGGGTTTTTCAGCTATTTCGCGGCAAGATGTTGCTTATATCTGTTGTTTTGCTGCATTTTTGATTTTGGTGTTAGTTGGCCGTTATCCATCGAACCAGAACCACCAGCAGAAAAATAAGGATCACTGTCATTGTGATTCCCACCAGGATATAGGGCCATGGCGAGTTTTTACCAAAGTCATGCTGGCGCTTATCTTCGCTCTGAACTCCGATAAAAGCGGCCAGAACACTTTGTATGACGGAGAGAATTGAGCGTATGATGCTTTTTTTTTGCACTATATATAACTTAACAGATTGCATAATTGGGCTCCTCGGCTCAGTGCTTTTGCAGATGGTTTATGGGTCACTCATTGACTCCTGACAGAAGAGATCTTTTCATTGAATGCTGTAGAACTGACAACGCCCGGTGTATTGGCGAATAACAATCTTCTGCTCTGGATGCTGGTGTTCGTTAGCCTGCTCTGCGTGGTGCTGGTTATGCTTTTGATACGCGCGCAGCGGCGTAATCAACAGTGCCTGAATCAACACGAGCTCAGAGATCAGGGAAGCCAGCATTTAACCGCCAGTCATCAGTTATTGCGTCATCTGGTTGATCACCTGCCTCAGTTGATTGCGGCTAAAGATCAACAAGGGGTCTACATAGAGTGTAATCAAAGCTATCTGGATTTTCTGGGACTTTCCCGGGAAGCGGTCGTCGGCAAGCGGACAAAGGATGTGTTTGCCGGTAATGATATCTACCGGTCTATGGATGAGCAGGATGAACAGGTGCGGCTTTCCAAGACTGCTCGCTCACAGTCTCGCTGGCTTACCAGTGCCGATAACGAATTACGGCTGATTTCTACCCAGAAGCTTCCCTTGATCGATGCATCTGATCGACTCTGGGGCGTGCTGAGTATCAGCGAAGATACCACCACAGAGAATCAGATGCGCCAGATCGATAAGCACCGTAATTGGGTGCTGGAACAGCTGGCGCAAGGTGCGCCTCTTTATGACATCCTGAATGAACTTGTTGTCTTCACCGAAGCGCTTTATCCGGGACTGCTTTGCTCTGTTTTGTTACTGGATGATCGAGATCAGACTCTCCAGCTGGGAGCTGCTCCGAGTCTGCCGGATTTCTATAACGATGCGGTAGATGGCCTCAGAATAGGCGAAGGCGTTGGCTCCTGCGGAACAGCGGCTTATACCGGACGACCTGTCATTGTTAGTGATATTCAGCACCATCCTTACTGGGACGGTTATAAGGAACTGACCTCTAAGGCCGGCTTAGCGGCCTGTTGGTCGATGCCGGTAAAAAATCGTCAGGGTAAGATCCTGGGTACTTTTGCGCTTTATTACTCAGAACCAGCTGACCCGACTTCGGACCAGATGGAGCTGATGATGGTGAATGCCCATCTTGCTGCGATCGCTATCGAAGCGGCCAGAATGGATGAGCAGTTATCCCAGCTATCCCAGGCCGTTGAGCACTCCGCCAGCTTTGTGGTCATTGCTGATAGCGAACAGCGCATGGATTACGTCAATCACAGCCTGATAGATGCGACCGGGTATCAGGGGGATCAGCTTAAAGGCCAGCCGATCACTTTGCTGGCGGCAGATGATGAAGATCCTGAGCTTCAGGAACGTATCCGCCAGACTGTTGAACAAGGCGATACCTGGCACGGTGAGCGCCGATTCAAAAGTAAAGATGGCGAAGGCTTTTGGGTCATGAGTTCTATTGCGCCGATTCGTAATAGCGATAATAAAGTGACACATCTGGTCTGTGTCAGCGAAGACATCACGGCACTTAAGGAAGATCAGGAGCGGATGGCACGTCTGGCGTTCTATGACTCTTTAACGGGGCTTGCTAACCGACGACTGTTCAAAGATCGTCTGGATGTGACCCTTAAACAAGCCCAGCGACAACGGCAGTCTCTGGCATTGCTCTATCTGGATCTTGATCGCTTTAAAGCCGTTAACGATGACTACGGGCATGAAGTGGGTGATGAATTGCTGAAAGAAGTTGCTCTGCGGTTACAGAATACATTGCGGGAAAGTGATGTGATCGCCCGCATTGGGGGCGATGAATTTAATATTATCCTGCCGGATATTGCTGATGGTGCCGCTGCAGAGCAGGTTGCAGACAAGGTATTAAAGGCAGTGGTTCAGCCGTTTGCGACCGGAGGCACTGAGCTGGAAGTCTCAGCCAGTATCGGCCTGACGCTCTATCCGGATGATGGATTAGATGCCAAGCAGTTGATCAAAAACGCCGATGTGGCCATGTATCGCAGTAAAGCTCAGGGCAGAAATTGTCGTCTGCGCTATACTGGCTGATGTTTCATAAATGCAGAACCTTTTTATCTGTCCGGCTAAAACAGCAGGGAGTCTTGTGTAATGAAAATGGATCCTATCAATTCACCGGGTTCGGCTCAGGCGGCGCAAAAAATAGGCACTCAGTATGGCGCTGAAAAGGCCGTAGCACCTTCATCCGCGACTATGGCCGAAGTACAGACTTCAGCAGTAGATTTTACCCACATGACACGAAACGAACTGCTTTCATGGGGGCTGGCTCAGCATGACAAGGGGCAGCTGTCAGGCGATGCTATGGATGCTATCTGGTCGCTGAGTTTAAATACGTCCGGATTGAGATTGACCGCTGACGGCCGTGTTGAGCGGGCATTTACCCCGGAAGAGATGAAGCTTCAGGATAGTACCGAGAAAGTTGATTTTTTCAGCCTTGCTGAGAAAAGAGTGGATTTCGCCCGCTCTACTGGTGATTCTGAAAACGCAGAATTCTGGCAGCAGGCATTAGCTATGATGCAGCATTATCAGAGCGGTTTCTCGGCCGAAGCTTAGGTCGCGGTTATTTTTTAGGTGCCAGCGGCAGTGTTGGTGCACTGCCCTGGTTCTCCAGAGCGAGAGGTTGTTTGTCCTGATCGCTGATCAGACGGTCAGTGAGCTGTTCCTGCATAAAATCCACAAAGGCGCGACTGGCTTTTGACAGATAGTGGTTGCGCTTCCAGCCAAGGCCGATATTCAGAGGAATGCGGGGATTAAAAGGGATCGCTTTAAGGTTATCGTCCGGTTGGATAATGCCGGACAGTACGGTACTGATGCCCACGCCATTGCTCACCATGGATTTCAGCAGTTCAATCAGGTTGGTTTCAAAACGAATATCCAGCTTGATATGGTGCTGTTTTGAGAACTTACTCACTGCTTCCCGCAGGAAATAGCCTTCCCGGAACAAAATTAACGGCTCGCGACAAAAAGTATCCAGCGTGATGGTGTCATGGTTGGCAAGTTGATGATCGTCAGGAATGCAGGCGACGATCTCCTCGTGAAAAAGCTCGACACTACGGATCTGCTCATGGGGGCGGTCCAGTCTTACCAGAGCAATATCCAGTTCGCCTTCCAAAAGCATCTGTTGCAGTGATGCCGTACCCGCTTCTACCAGATTGATGCGAACTCGCGGATATTTACGCTTAAACTGCGCCAGAATTTCCGGCAGATAGTAGGAGCTGAGCATACTGGATGCACCAAACTGAATGGTGCCGGTTTCAAAGCCTTTAAGTTCCTGCAGCTCAAGCTCGGCATCCCCTACGGCATCCAGAATTTTCTGCGCATGTCGCAGCAGAACTTTACCGTCAGAGGTCAGGGCCATCTTGCGCTCGGCACGGTTGACCAGCTTCAGATCAACTTCTTCTTCCAGCTTTTTGATGGCCATGCTTAGCGCTGGTTGTGCAATTCCGAGGTAGGTAGCGGTGTGGGTGAAGTTACCGATCTGTGCCAGCGCACAGAAATACTTGAGGCGCTTAATATCCATGACTCACCATTCACGATAGTTATTAAAACTATACCTACTATATATTGTAATTATCGTTGCCGTCTCGTTAATTTGCTAAGGATAAGACAAATAATAAAGCGACAAGCTACTCCTTACCGGAGCAGCGTGCGAATTAGGGAGAATCTTATGGGCGCGCTATCTCATATTCGTGTACTGGATATGAGCCGTATTCTTGCAGGCCCCTGGGCCGGTCAGATGCTGGCGGATCTGGGAGCCGATGTGATTAAAATCGAACGGCCTGAGCGCGGTGATGATACCCGCAGCTGGGGACCGCCGTGGATGCCTGTTGCCGACGATAAGCGCGGGGAGGCTGCCTATTACCTTTGCGCGAATCGCAACAAGCGATCATTGGCATTGGATATTACCAGCCCTCAGGGTCAGGAGATTATCCGAAGCCTGGCCGCGCAGAGCGATATCCTGCTGGAAAACTACAAAGTCGGCGGCCTGAAAAAATACGAGCTGGATTACGACAGCCTTAAAGCCGTTAACCCAAAACTGATCTATTGCTCCATTACCGGCTTCGGTCAGGATGGGCCTTATGCCAAGAGGGCCGGTTATGATTTTCTGATTCAGGCGATGAGTGGTCTGATGAGTATTACCGGTGAGAAAGATGGCCGTCCCGGAGCAGGTCCACAGAAAGTGGGTGTTGCACTGACCGATGTGCTGACCGGCATGTATGCGACTACCGGCGTGCTGGCCGCACTGGCTGCACGGGAGCAGACCGGTGAGGGCCAGTATATCGATGTTGCTTTGATGGATGTTCAGGTCGCTTGTCTTGCCAATCAGGCGATGAACTATCTGGTGTCCGGTAACTCGCCAACCCGATTGGGTAATGCTCATCCTAATATTGTGCCTTACCAGAGCTTTGAAACCTCGGATGGTTACATGATTCTGGCAATCGGGAACGATGACCAGTTTGCCAAATTCTGTCAGGAGGCCGGTCAGCCGCAGCTGGCAGAAGATGGACGCTTTGTCAGTAATGCTCAGCGGGTCGCAAACCGCGAGGCTCTGGTCGCTTTGCTGGAACCCTTGGTCAGAAAGCGGACAACCGCAGACTGGATCGCTGCGCTGGAAGCGCGCTCGGTTCCTTGTGGTCCGATCAACAGTATCGGGGAAGCTTTTGATGACCCTCAGATCAAAGCGCGGGAGATGAAGATTGATATTCCACACCCAACAGCGGTCAGTGGTCGTTCTCCATCTGTGGCCAACCCTTTGAAGATGTCCGGTACACCGATCACCTATGATAATCCTGCACCCATGCTGGGAGAGCACACCCGCAAAATACTGGAAGAAACAGGGCTGTCAGAGGAACAGATTGAAAACCTGTTGGCGAAAGGTGTGATATCCGGTCAGTAGCGAGTTAGAAGAAAAGTTTTAGATACCGAGTGGTATATACGCTTAATCTTTAGTCTAAAAGGCATGTCGGGAGACATGCCTTTTTGGTTTTTTAATGGTGGTGTAAATGACACTTTTTCGGGGGAGGAAAAAAGAGCTCCGAGGTCATTTTTCTGTCCGGGCAAAAAACAAAAAAGCCCTAAAATAAGGCGTTGTTAATAAAGCCTTGCGCTGAGAAAGGCCTGAAAGCCGTACGGTTATTGGATTTGTTCATGAGGCAGATCAATTTCTGAAAGCGCTTAAATAGCTATCTTGTTGAAATTAAACGCTTATTTTTTCTTGCTGATCTAAGCTGATGCAGCATTTTTCATTTTTGCCCATCAATAATGCATAAGCTTAAGTATCAAAAAAAATTATGATAAATATAAATGTCATATTCTTTACTTATTTAACGTGTCTATATACCTTCGGGGTTAGTCTGCGATGACATGCTGCTGACAGCTGAGTAAATAGACTATTTTCTTAGCTGGAACTGGTAGCTCTCCTTTAGGTAAGCTATCGGCAGGTTGCACGTCTTGTAGTCCCGATGATGTCCTCTTATCGTCGACCCTATTGCCGGTTTAAAACCACTACAGATGGTTATCCCGGTGCAGATGATGCCCCTAAACTGAAATAACAATTAAAGTGAGCAAAAAGATGCTGAAAAAAATCGGTCAACTCAAGAAACAGATTCTGACAGGCTCCCTGGCAGCCGTAATGGGCCTGGGTGCCATGACTTCCACTGCACAGGCTGCAGAGCATAACTGGCGTTTTGCTAACCTGTACTCCCGTGGTACTGCTTTCGGTGAAGTTTACGGCAATATGGCTAAGAACATCGAAGAGATGTCCGGTGGCCGTATCTCCGTAAAAATGATGTACGCTGGTGAAGGTGTTTCCACTACCGGTATTCTGGGTGCGGTTAAATCCGGCCTGATCACGATGGGTGCGCACTTCCAGCCAATGAATGCCGGTGAACTGCCAGCAGGTATCGTTGAAGTAGGCCTGCCTGGTGGTACTGCAGACGTTGCTAAGCTGAGCGTTCTGTTCCACGAAGATGGCTGGAACGAAGTTCTGACTAAAGCGTATGGCGAGCAAGGTCTGGTTTATCTGGATCCGTACATCCAGCCACCTGTATACCTGCTGACCAAGAAGCCAATCAACTCTGTTGAAGACTTTAAAGGTCTGAAACTGCGTGCTCCGGGCGCATACGGCAAGTTCGTTCGTAACCTGGGTGCATCTCCTGTATCTATGACCTGGAGCGAGATCTACACCGGTCTGGCTACTGGCGTAATCGACGGTTCTATCGGTTCTAACCTGATCGATCACCGCGATGGTAACCACGTAGAAGTGGCTAAGTACATGTACCGTCTGCCTCTGGCTGGCGCACAGGTACTGCCTGTTGTTGTTAACAAAAAAGCATGGGACAAACTGCCTGCTGACCTGAAAGCGATCGTTAAAGCAGCGACGACTGTTCACGCTCGTGAGCAGATGACTAAATCTCGTCTGTGGGAAGCTGAAGCAATCGCTGATATGGAAGCGAAAGGCATGAAGTGGAGCCCAGAGCCAAGCGAAGCTGACAAAGCAGCATGGGCGAAAGCGGGTGAGTCTCTGTGGGACGAGTACGCTAAGTCTGACAAATACAGTGCTGAGCTGATTGAGATTCTGAAAAAGAAATAAGTCATAGACTTATTGGGATCTCAGGTTCCGTTGTTAAATAAAGGGCGTACTCCGCCCTTTATTTTTTTTACTGCAGGCATAAAGTTATGGTCAAAAAAATATTCATATTTTACTGCTCATGGATTGATCGGTTGGTTCGCGTTATAGGGAAAAGTGTCTCTGTTTTAATGCCCCTTCTGGCAGCCGTTATTGCCTATGAGGTTGGTTCCCGTTACCTCTTCAATCAACCAACAATCTGGGCGCAGGATCTTGCCCTGTTCCTCTTTGCATATTTGGTGGGCTTAGGGGGAGCGTATGCCTATCAGAAAAAGACACACATTAATGTTGATATCCTCTATCTGGCTGTTTCACCTAAGACAAAACGCATCTTTGACGTTTTGACAGGTATTCTCGCCGCATTCTTCATGTTTGTTCTAATGATGATCGCGTATGAAAAATTTGGCGAAGCTCTGCAGTTTAACTATCGCAAAATGAGTAACTGGGCGCCGCACACCCATCATTTCTGGATGATGCTGGTGATATCCGGTGCACTGATTACGCTGCAGATCACCAGCAATATGGTGAAAGATATTTATTACGTTATTGCGGGTAAGGCGCTGATCGCTGAGCCGGAAGAAGAGGACACAGAAGATGGGAATTGAGTTGCTCAGCGGTATTCTGCTGCTCTGTATTCTGGTGAGCTTTGCCCTTGGTGCGCCGGTTGGTTTTGCATTGGGCGGTATCGCCATGGCCGTAGGTTATGCAACCTGGGGTGAAGGCATTTTCAATATTCTGCCCAACACGTTTGAAGCGACATTGTTCAGCTTCATCCTGCTGGCGATTCCTCTGTATATCTATATGGGGCAGCTGCTGACCCGGTCCGGTATTGGCGATGCGATGTTTAACGCCAGTCAGCTGGTTATCGGTAAAATTCGTGGTTCGCTGGCGATCAGTGTGATCGGTGTTTGCTCCATGATCGGTGCCATGGTGGGTATCATAGGAGCTGGTATCATGACCTCCGGTTCCATCGCGCTGAAGCCGATGCTGGATCGTGGTTACGACAAGCGTCTGGCGTTGGGTGTGATCATGGCCGGTGGCGGTCTGGGTATCCTGATTCCGCCAAGTGTGCCTATGATTATGTTCGCGGCATCAACCCAGAACTCCGTGGGTAAGATGTTTATCGCGGCGCTGTTCCCGGCTCTGCTGGCGATTATCGTCATGGTGCTCTATATCCTGATCAGCTGCAAAATGAATCCCGATCGAGCCCCTCTGGGGACCGGTGCTGAATCTAAGATGACACCGAAAGAGAAGGCCCGCACCTTGCGTGATGGCTTTATGTCGGTGCTCCTGATCTTCGCTGTTCTGGGCAGTATTATCAGTGGTATTGCAACGCCAACCGAGTCCGGTGCTATTGGTGTTGTTGGCGCGATTATTCTGGCCTTTTTCTTTAAGCGTTTCCGTCTGGGGATGTTTAAGATGGCGGGCATGGAAACCGCAATGCTGGTTTCTGTTGCGATGTGGATTATCTTGGGTGCAACCCTGTTCAGTAATTTCCACCTACTGATGGGCGTTCAGGATATGATCGCCAGCTTCACCAAGGATCTGGGACTTCCGCCGCTGGGTGTGATTATCCTGATGCAGCTGGTGATGCTGGGTCTGGGCTTTATCATCGACGAATTCATTATCGTTCTGATGTGCGCGCCTCTGTTCACGCCTATCGTTGTTGATCTGGGCTTTGATCCGATCTGGTTCGGTATCCTGATGATTCTGAACATTGAGATCGCGGTACAAACTCCACCTTATGGCTTCGCACTTTTCTATCTTAAAGGTATTGCGCCGCCGGATGTCACCATGCTCGATATCTATAAATCGGTGACACCTTTCATTCTGCTGAAACTGATGGTACTGATCATCTGTATGCTGAATCCTGATCTGGTGATGTGGCTACCAAATATGGTCATGGGCTGACGATTTCTCTGATAAGGGTTGAATCATGTACAACACAGTATTGATCCCAATGGATCTGGAACATGAAGATATGTTTCCGAAAGCAGTTGCCCTGGCGCAACAGCTGATTGGTGATGAGAAAGGTGAGATCCACGCTATCTATGTGGATCAGACCCAGGTGCATCAGGGTAATTTTGGTATTACCGACGATGCCGTGCAGGGTGCCCGTGAGGCGATGAAACAGGAAGTGAAAACACTGTTTAAAAAATACGTGCCGGAACATCTGCGCGGTAAGTGTCGTGTTAAAGCCGGTGTGGTTTACGACATCGTCCTGGAAGAGGCGGATAAGGTAAAACCTGAGGTGATTATTGTTGCCGCAGGTCGCCCCGGATTTTCCAGTTATCTGCTGGGCTCTAATGCCGAGAAGATTCTGCGTCATGCGAACTGTTCTGTTTTTGTCATACGTGACGAAAATAAATGGTAAGCAGTATCTGACTCTGCGTTGAGCGCAAAAAAAACGGCCGCTTCGGACAATTTCGAAGCGGCCGTTTTTTTATGGTTACTTATCGGTACGGGATTCCCCTCAACGTTTTTAGATTGATAAGGGAATTTTTTCTTTGGCATCAGAGGTGTAGCATTGGGCTTCTGATTAATCCCCCTGAATCTGTGGGAGCCCTCCGGTGGATAACCTGAATCTTGTTTTTCTGATTGCGGCTGGTTTGCTCTGTCTGAGTATTCTGGCAAGCCGCATCTCAGCCCGAATGGGTATGCCTCTGTTATTGGTTTTTCTTGGCATCGGTATGCTCGCTGGTGAGGATGGGCTGGGAGGTATTGATTTCTCAAATTTTGAGGCGGCTTATGTGATCGGCCATCTGGCGCTGGCGGTTATTCTGCTGGATGGCGGTATGAGAACCCGATTGACGACCTTTCGGGTTGGCCTGAAACCAGCCCTTTCGATGGCGACATTAGGTGTTGTGGTTACCAGCGGTCTCACCGGACTAATGGCGATGTGGTTGTTTAACCTGACCTTGCTGGAAGGATTGCTGGTCGGTGCGATCGTCGGTTCTACCGATGCCGCAGCTGTATTTTCCATGCTGGGTGGTAAAGGTGTGCGGCTGAATGAGAGGGTGAGTGCGACCCTTGAGATCGAGTCCGGCACCAACGACCCGATGGCGATCTTTATGACTGTCACGCTTATTACGCTGCTGACTCAGCCTCAGGCCGATCTCTGGGCGGCAGGACTGATGTTTATTAAACAATTTGGTATCGGTTTGCCCTTTGGCTGGCTAGCGGGCACGCTGTTCTCCCGTTTATTAAAACGTTTGGATCTGGCTCCCGGACTCTATCCTTTGCTGGTCACAGGCGCTGGGCTTGGCCTTTTTGCGACCACTAATCTGTTGGGTGGCAGCGGTTTTATCGCGATTTATCTGGCGGGGCTGATTGTGGGGAATAGCCGTTCATCTCACCTGCAGTATATTCTACCGGTGAATGATGGCTTGGCTTGGTTAAGTCAGATCGGCCTCTTCCTGATTTTGGGGCTTCTTGTGACGCCTCATCAGATGTGGGGAATCGCACTACCGGCAACCGCTCTGGCGCTGGGGATGATTCTATTGGCTCGGCCTTTGGCGGTGCTGATATGCCTGAAACCTTTTTTCCGTTTTAATCTCCGGGAGTTGAGCTTTATTTCCTGGGTTGGGTTAAGGGGCGCGGTGCCTATCGTGCTGGCGATTTTTCCGGTGATTGCCCAGGTTGAGCAATCTCATCTCTACTTTAATATCGCCTTTCACGTGGTTCTGATATCGCTGTTGATTCAGGGGAGTACCCTGCCCTTGGCGGCACGGTGGCTAAAAATGGAATTACCACCGGAGTTTGAACCTAAAAAGCGTTCCCGCCTGGGGATCTATCCGGAAGATGATTATGAGTTTCTGATCTATCGCTTAACCTCAGACAGCTTAAATGATGTAGAGCTCAGACGGCTAAGGTTTCCCTCCGGAGCCAGGATAGCTGCGCTTTTTCGCGATGAACGCCTGGTCCACCCTTCCGGAAGTACTCAGCTTCAGCAGCATGATGTGGTCTGCATTATCGGCCGGGAAACCGATATCCCGGTGCTGAGTAAAATGTTTGATGAGGCTCCCAGGCTGAGCAAAGAGAAAGCCCGAAGCTTTTTTGGTGATTTCACACTCAGTGGCGATGCCCCGCTGAAAGATCTGGCAGCGTTGTACGGGTTGACCATTAGTCCTGACCAGAAAGACCAGACTTTGGGTGCGTTATTGAGTAATCGTTTTGGTGATCACCCGGTTGTGGGTGATCAGTTTGAGTGGCATGGCATTCGATGGACGGTGGTAGAAGTGGAAGGTGATACGATTACCAAAGTGGGCCTTAAACCGCTTGAGCAGATAAAGGATTAATTCACCTGTTGTGGCAGTAACCCCTTGATAATAGCGATAGGGCTGAGGATATGGCTGTACATAAGCTCGGTAGCCTTGGCCTTGTTGCGGTTCAGTAGGGCATCAACCAGTTCAGCATGTTCCTGACGTTTCTCTTCCAGCGCACTTTGAGAGAATACCGTCTGCTTTAACCACAGCTGGCGATAGCGTTCAGCCTGATCCAGCAGGGAAGCCCGCATCTCCAGTAGTTTCGGAGAACCACAACCGTTCACAATCGCCTGATGGAAAGACTTATGACGGCGATCCCACACCTGCAGCATCTCCTCAGGCGTGTTGACCTCATTAACCCGTGACAGCTTATGGGCTTCGCCCAGAACATCGGCTTCCCAGTCTTCATCGCCACGCTCAACCGCAAGACCGGTAATCAAGGCTTCCAAATGGGCGCGGGCATCATAGATATCGGTCAGCTCTTCAACAGACATTTCGGCCACACGGAAGCCGCGCTGACTGATAGCCGTGACCAGACGATCCGCCACCAGTTGTGACAGCGCCTCACGCATGGGGCCTGCACCAATCTCATAGTGACTTTTCAGATGGCTCATCAGCAGTTTGTCACCGGGCTGGTATGCTCCATTGATAATGTCCTGCTTCAGCAAACGATAGGCGATAGTGGCCTGATTGGCTTTGCTGCCTTCCACCACGTCTTTCTCGGAAACGCTTGTGGCGTTGCCCTGGTTCTGTGTGCTGTTTGTCACTGACGTATTCATCTTCCGGTTGGTTCCATCGGTTGCGCGTGCTGCTGATTATAAACAGAGTATCCGCCCTTACAACTCAGAGCCGATCTCTTTACCTGCTTATCGGAGTGCTTTGCTGTTCATCGCAGGTGCTTTTTCTGCGGCACAAAATGCTATTTTATCTTTAATAGCAAAAAATGTAGATATTTTTTAAAAATGAATATATTATCTGTTCATCGAGGCATTTTAAGTGTCCAAGCGGCTCAACCCAGAGCCATAAAAACGTAAAACCCCTATTAGCAGCATGTTTAAGCACTGCAGGAGCCACTAAAGATGAGCACTGTTATCGAACGCCACGGCCTGACCGCTGGTACTGAATACAAAGGTTTCACCGTTTCTGTTTCTGAGCAGAGCAACGGCCGTCTACTTGAGCTGAAGTTCAACAAAGAAACGGTTGAGAAATTCTTCGCAGCGATCGAAGAGTGGCCGATTCAGGCGCTGGAATATAAATCTTTCCTGCGTTTCCGTGTGGCTAAAGTTCTGGATGATCTGTGCGGTAACAAACTGCACGGCTTCCTGGTAGACACTCTGACTGATCGTCAGACTGGTGCGCTGCTGATCACTCCTGAAGGCCTGGACGATGTATCCCAGGCTGACGATATGGTGCGTTTCACCACGGCGGTTTCTCACCTGATGGGTCGTTCTAACTTTGACGCGATGAGCGGCAAATACTACGCACGTTTTGCAGTTGTGAACCAGGACAACTCTGACAGTTACCTGCGTCAGCCACACCGCGTAATGGAGCTGCACAACGACGGTACTTACGTTGAAGAAGACACTGACTTCAACCTGATGCTGAAAATCGACGAGCAGAACATGGAAGGCGGTAACTCCCTTCTGCTGCACCTGGACGACTGGGAAGATCTGGAGAAATTCTCTACTCACCCACTGGCGTACCGTCCGATCCGTTGGGCTGTACCACCAAGCAAGAACATCTCTAAAGACATCTACCACCCGGTATTCGATCTGGATGTAAACGGTGACGTAATCACCTCTTACATCGATCAGTTTGCACAGCCTGCAAACTTGGAAGAAGGTGTATGGTTGTCTGAGCTGGGCGAGTCTTTCGAATCCAGCAAAGGTATTCAGTCTATCCGTGTACCTGTAGGTAGCTTCCTGCTGATCAACAACCACATGTGGCTGCACGGCCGTGACAAGTTCACGCCACACCCGGAGCTGCGTCGTGAACTGATGCGTCAGCGTGGTTACTTCACGCACAAGAAAACCCTGCGCAAGCCACGCCAGTAATCCGGTCAACGGTTGACCCGTTCACGGTGACCTTTCAACGGTTGATCTGTTACTAGTGAAAAAACGTGGAAGCAAAAGCCGGAAACATGATGGTTTCCGGCTGACCTGAGGGTTATCCTTCGGTCCTTACCCTGCCTGGAAGCACTTTGCTTCCGGCGGGGTAAATTGCCTTATAGACACTGCATTTCTGTAAGTCGGATTTCGCCTTACAGAAGCTATTCGCGCCAAGCGAGGAACAGAATGTACGATTACATCATCATTGGCGGCGGCATCGTCGGTATGTCTACAGCCATGCAACTGCTGCAACAAAAACCGGATGCCAAGCTGCTGGTTCTGGAAAAAGAAGCTCAGGTAGCGAATCACCAGACCGGTCATAACTCAGGTGTGATTCACGCCGGTGTTTACTACACGCCGGGCAGCCTGAAAGCGAAATTCTGTCTGGAAGGTAACAAAGCCACTAAAGCTTTCTGTGATGAAAACAACATCCCTTACGATGAGTGCGGCAAGCTGCTGGTTGCCACCAATGATATCGAAATGGAGCGCATGAAGGCCCTGTGGGAACGTACCGAAGCTAACGGCATCGAGCGTTACTGGCTGAACGCAGAAGAGCTGAAAGAGCGTGAGCCGAACATTACCGGTATCGGCGGCATCTTCGTACCTTCAAGCGGCATCGTCAGCTACCGTCGTGTGACCGAAGTGATGGCTGACAAAGTTCGTGAAGCAGGCGGTGATATCGAATTTAACTGCGAAGTTAAAGCGCTGAAAGAAACTGATTCTGAAGTGGTTGTGACTACCAGCCGTGGTTCTTTCACCAGTAAGTACATGATCTCCTGTTCCGGCCTGATGGCAGACCGCATTGTGCGTATGTTGGGTATCAAGCCTAAGTTCAAGATCTGCCCGTTCCGTGGCGAGTACTACCTGCTGAAGCCGGAGCACAATCAGGTTGTAAACCACCTGATCTACCCGATTCCTGATCCGAGCATGCCGTTCCTGGGCGTGCACCTGACCCGTATGATCGACGGCACCGTAACCGTAGGTCCTAACGCGGTAATGGCGTGGAAACGTGAAGGTTATAAGAAGACCGATATCTCCCTGAAAGACAGCATCGAAGCGCTGACTTATCCGGGTATCCTGAAGGTACTGAAAGACAACCTGAAGCCAGGTCTGATCGAGATGAAGAACTCCATCTTCAAAGGCGGCTACCTGAAGGAAGTGAACAAGTACTGCCCGATCATCAAGAAATCCGATCTGGGTGCCTACCCAGCGGGTGTTCGTGCTCAGGCGGTATCGGAAGATGGCAAGCTGGTCGACGACTTCCTGTTCGTTAAAACCAAGCGCACCATCAACGTATGTAACGCGCCATCACCGGCCGCGACCTCTGCGATCCCGATTGGTAAACATATTCTGGAAGAGGCTGCTGCGAACTTCGCGTAAGCACTTTCAGATTGCCAATCGTGCGCAGACTGGCTGTACAAAAGAAGCCCCGTAACCGAAAGCCGGTTACGGGGCTTTTTGTTCATTGATATGTGGATAGTAGGTCGTGCAATCAGGTAATGTCCGTCAAGCTATTTAAATATCGCGATGGATTAGCGAGGGAATCAAAAGTGGATATAGACCTTACAAAGCCAAATGAGCTTCCGATTGAGTTTAAAAAGCGACTTCGCAGTTTTGAAGCGCTGTGCAAGGAATATGAGTTTTCCGAAAAGCTGATCGGTCACCGCGAAGTTTCTGTTTTAGTCAGAGATATTAATCAATACTGTAATGATAACCGAATCATAGGTGTCCATTACACGCGGGCTGTACCCGATAGTATTCGCAGACTTGGTCTACTTTTGCGAAGTGGCGATCAGATAAGAAAAGACTTTTTGGATCAGCATGGTTATCTGTTCTCTGACACAGAAATATCTGAAATTAAGAGACGGTGGGCAAACTACTTTACCCCTTCACAGAGTTCTATAAGAGACCACCGTATATTCTTTAACTTTACAGAAGTTGAACTTGGTGAAAGTGGAGCTGAATACTTGCTTGGCCTTTATGGCGGGGAACAGGTCGGTATGTGCTTTGAATTAGATGAAGCTTTAGGCGTAAAGCTAGGTCGGATAGGTAATCCTCTTGTGGTTCGTTGTTCTTTAGATCCTAGTCAAATGTCTACTTTCTCTGAGCATCCATGGGGAGAAATACTCGTTTCTTCTTTCCATCTTGAAATTAATCCTAATGCGCACAGAATTGACCAAGACGCTTATCAGGAATGTCCTGTAAAGCCTGAAGATATTGTTGAAGTAAGAGTGTTGGAGGAGCGCTAGCACATTGATAGTTAGGAGGATTTCTTATGGGGGAATATATGCAAAAATTTAACTTATCTACTGCGGATAATTGCCTTAAATCTGTATTGGAGCGTATTGATGATGCAGATATCGCTGTCATCACCCGTGAAGATGCTGATGATGCGGTGGTTATGTCTATGAGTCATTACACTAGCCTGATGGAAACCCTTCACCTGCTACGTTCTCCAGAAAATTCGGCGCACTTAAGCCGCTCTATCAGCCAGTATCGGGCAAGCCGTTCCGTCGGTTGAGCGGTTTCTTTAAGCTGAAATAACGCCTCTGTTCATTGCCCTGCTTCAATTAAGGTCATTGAAAATGACCCGTGCGTCACTTTGATAATCCCTCGTTATAGAAAATATACAATTCATATATTGTACTTATCGTTCTGCCCTCGCTAACTTCGATGTATCAGATCTCTCTATCGATCTCGTAAATGAATAATTCTAAAAGCCAAAGAAAGACAGAGGTTAACGAACATGAGCCAACGCGCCGCATTTAATTGGGAAGACCCGTTCAATCTGGATCAGCAACTCACGGAAGAAGAGCGCATGGTGCGCGATATGGCCCGTGAATACTGCCAGAGCAAGCTTCAGCCACGGGTTCTGCAGGCTAACCGCGATGAGATTTTCCACCGCGAAATTATGAATGAAATGGGTGAGATGGGCCTTCTGGGCAGCACCTTGCCGGAAAAATACGGCTGTTCAGATGTAAACCATGTTTGCTATGGCTTGGTGGCTCGTGAAGTTGAGCGTGTAGACAGTGGTTACCGCTCTGCGATGAGTGTGCAGTCCTCTCTGGTGATGCACCCGATCTACGCGTATGGCTCTGAAGAGCAGCGTGAAAAATATCTGCCGAAGCTGGCTACCGGTGAGTGGGTTGGATGCTTTGGTCTGACTGAGCCGGACGTCGGTTCTGATCCGGGTGGTATGAAAACCCGTGCCGAGCGCGTTGACGGTGGTTTCCGCGTGACCGGTGCAAAAATGTGGATCACTAACTCACCAATTGCTGATGTGATGGTGGTTTGGGCGAAGCTGGAAGGTGAGATCCACGGCTTTATTCTGGAGCGTGGTATGGAAGGTCTGACCACGCCTAAGATTGAAGGCAAGTTCTCGCTACGTGCCTCTATCACCGGTGAAATTGTGATGGACAATGTATTCGTTCCTGAAGCGAACCTGCTACCTAATGTGAAAGGTCTTAAAGGCCCGTTCGGCTGTCTGAACAAAGCCCGTTACGGTATCGCCTGGGGTGCTCTGGGTGCGGCGGAATTCTGCTGGCACGCGGCGCGTCAGTACTCGCTGGATCGTATCCAGTTTAATCGTCCTCTGGCAGCGACTCAGCTGGTACAGAAGAAACTGGCGGATATGCAGACTGAAATCACGCTGGGTCTGCAGGGTTGTCTGCAGGCGGGTCGTCTGATGGACGAGGGCAACTGCCCGGTTGAGCTGATCTCTCTGATCAAGCGCAATTCATGTGGTAAGTCGCTGGATATCGCCCGTGTTGCCCGTGATATGCACGGTGGTAACGGTATCTCTGACGAGTTCCACGTGATTCGTCACGCCATGAACCTGGAAGCCGTGAACACCTATGAAGGTACTCATGACATCCACGCTCTGATTTTGGGTCGTGCCCAGACCGGTATTCAGGCGTTCGGCTAAGCCGGATACCCCTGATGCCGTGCAAAACACACTCTGTGTCCTACGGTTAGAGATCCGGGCGGTGTTCGGTCGTCGTCACCGCCTCTAGCTTGCTTGCTGAACTAACCGTGCTTTAGCCTGCCCTCTGTGGCAGGCTTTTTTTGTTTTGCACTACAGGTTTTTGCCGGGAAGTTGATTGAAGGCGCTTTGGGACACGTTCCCAAAGAGGTAAACTGACAGGCCTTTTTCTGGTCAGGACTTATGCCTAATAGCCTGAGGCCGGAAATAAGGTCACGGTTACCGGAGCCTAAAAAATAACTGCTGCTCTTGTCTGCCCTGACAGGAGCGCACTAAAGCAGAAATAAAAATACCGGAACCCCGTTATTATTTGGAGGAAGTATGCAAAAGAAAATCTGGCTGCCGGAAAATGAGATGCCGACCCATTGGTACAATGTGGTGGCTGACATGCCAAACCCGCCGACACCACCTCTGGGTCCCGATGGCCAGCCTGTTGGCCCTGAAGCACTGAGTGCCATTTTCCCGAATGCGATTATTGAGCAGGAGATGTCCGCCGAGCGCTGGATCAAGATTCCTGATGAGGTTCGCGAGAAGCTGCTGCTGTGGCGTCCGACGCCTCTGGTTCGTGCCACTGAGCTGGAAAAAGCTCTGGGCACCCCTTGTAAGATCTTCTTTAAAAATGAAGCGGTCAGCCCGGCTGGTTCACACAAACCTAACTCCGCCATTCCTCAGGCTTATTACAACAAGCAGGAAGGCGTTAAACGTCTGATCACCGAAACCGGTGCTGGTCAGTGGGGTAGCTCGCTGGCGCTGGCGGGCAATATGTTCGATCTGGATGTGCGCATCTATATGGTGAAGGTGAGCTACGGTCAGAAGCCATACCGTCGCCTGCTGATGCAGACCTGGGGCGGTAATGTATTCCCAAGCCCAACGGATATGACTCAGGTGGGTCGTGATGTACTGGCGAAAGACCCCGACTCTCAGGGTTCTCTGGGTATCGCCATTGCCGAAGCCGTAGAAGAAGCCGGTGGTAATCCGGAAGCGAACTACGCCCTAGGTTCGGTACTGAACCACGTGTTGCTGCACCAGACCATTATCGGTCAGGAAGCGAAGAAGCAGCTGGAGATGGTGGGTGAATATCCGGATATGGTGTTTGCACCGTCTGGTGGTGGCTCGAATCTGGGTGGTCTGGCGTTCCCGTTCTTTGCGGATAAGGCGGCCGGTAAAGAGGTGCGTCTGGTGGGTGTTGAACCGACCTCCTGCCCATCCCTGACCAAGGGTGAGTACACCTACGATTACGGTGATTCCTCCGGTCTTACCCCAATGATGAAGATGTACACCCTGGGGCATGACTTTATGCCGCCTGGCATTCATGCCGGTGGTCTGCGTTACCACGGTCAGTCGGCACTGGTGAGCCAGCTGTACCATGAAGGTCATCTGGAAGCGATGGCGGTTGGTCAGGCGGAAACCTTTGAAGCGGGTGTTCTGTTTGCCCGTACCGAAGGTATCGTGCCGGCACCGGAATCCAACCACGCGATTGCGGCAGTGATTAAAGAAGCCCTGCGCTGCAAGGAAACCGGTGAGTCGAAAACCCTGCTGTTTAACCTGTCCGGTCACGGTCACTTTGATATGACGTCTTACGATCGCTTTTTTAAAGGCGAGCTGGAAGACTATGAGTATCCGGAAGAGGCGATCAAAGCGTCTCTGGCGACACTGCCAAAGTTCTGATTTCCGCAAGCAGAAAGGGAGTCTGACTCCCTGAGTCGAAAAAAATACCACCGCCTCAGGGCGGTGGTATTTGCTTTTTATTTAGGCTTAGTTATTTGATAGCCAGCGCTCAAGCTTCTCTTTAAGGTTAGTGAAGTCGATCGGTTTAGAGAGATAGTCTGACATTCCAGCCTCCAGACAACGCTCTTTGTCGCCCTCCATCGCATTGGCTGTCATAGCGATAATCGGCAGATCCAGTAAGCCCAGCTCCTCACGGATTTTATGGGTAGCGGTCAGGCCATCCATAACAGGCATCTGCAGGTCCATTAGCACCAGTCTGAAGTGTTGATGTTTGATCTTCTCAATAGCCTGCTCACCATCTTCCGCCAGTTCAAAACGGATGCCGATCTTATTGAGAAAACGTCCGGCAACGATCTGATTGATACTGTTATCTTCCACTAAAAGAATCACCGGCTGATTGGTTTCGGACCTGTTGTCTGTTTCTGTTGAAGTGGCTTTCAGGGCGGTATCCGGGATAAGTCTTTGGCTGGCTAACGCATGGCTTTGCGTGTTTGCGTTGGTTTTGCTGCTATAGGTCTGATCGCTAAGTGCCCAGAGTCTCAATTGGGCAGTAAAACAGCTACCCTGGCCTACTTCACTGCTGACGCTGAGCTCTCCCTGCATCATTTCACACAGTTGTTTGCTGATAGCAAGACCAAGACCTGTGCCTCCGAACTGACGGGTAATTGAGGCATCAGCCTGTGTAAAGGCCGTAAACAGCCGGCATTTTTGTTCGTCAGAAATCCCGATGCCGGTGTCCTGCACCGCGATAATAAGGTCAATGGCTCGGGCTTTAGGGTAAGGTGGCGTCGACTGATTAAGCCCGGCTTCGGTGTTTTGCGAGGCTGCGGGTCGGCAGCTGATTGAAATCTTGATCTGTCCCTTCTGGGTGAACTTGGCAGCATTGCTGCCGAGGTTGGATAGAATCTGGTTGATGCGCATCAGGTCACCAAAAAACTCTGTTGGTGTGTCAGGCATAATCTGCCATTGATGCTCAATCGGGCGGTTATCCAGCAAGGGGGTTAACAGGGTGTTGGTATGAGTGATCAGGTCTGATAATTCAAAATGTTGCGGTTCGATAGCAAGCTTACCCGCTTCGATTTTAGAGAAGTCGAGAATGTCATTCAGAATGCCCAGCAACTGTTTGGAGGAGTAATGAATTTTATCGAGATACTCCCGTTGTTCGGGGGACAGCTCAGTTGATAGCAAGGCCAGGTGGCTCAGGCCGATAATGGCGTTCATCGGGGTGCGGATCTCGTGGCTCATGTTTGCGAGGAATTCTGACTTGGCCTGATTCGCAAACTCGGCCCGTTCTTTTTCGGAGCGCAGCTGCTCCTGCAGTTTCTGGGTGTCGGTAACATCGCTGTAGATACCGACGGTGCCTCCTTCTGGTGTCGGGTATTCCAGTGCGCGGATAAAACGACCGTCGGTAGTCTCTGCGGTATTAATACGAACGGTATAGCGGGTTTCTTTACTGATCTGGTATTTCAGCCAGGTATCAGTATCCGTCGGTAGCTGAAGAGCTTTTCTGGCAACCAACGTATGAGCCAGTTCTGAATAACTCACACCCAGTTGGATTTTATCGGCCAGTTGGGGGTAAAGCTCTTTGGTTCGATCGTTGAACAGTACCAGGTGATCATCTTTATCGAATAGCGCGATGCCTTCATTGATACTGCCGATGGCCGTACGCAGGCGGTTTTCCATCTGTGTCAGGTATTCATCGGTTTTGCGCAGCTCGGTGATATCCCGTGCGGTACCCCGGTAACCGAGAAAGTTGCCCTCGGCATCAAAGCGGGGTTTGCCACTGACGGAGACTAAAATGGGGCCGCTGTTGCCTTCCAGTTCATATTCCAGGTCTCTGAACGGGCGGTGGGCATTCAGGTCATCGATGTGTTGCTCAAAAACTTCCGGCGGGGCATTTTTCATCAGCTCCATGCGGCTGCGACCGATGATGTCTTCGCGATTGATACGTTTGAGAACCGGGGTAAAGCCGGTCAGTGAGATCATTCTGTGCTTGGCATCAGTCTCCCAGAACCAGTCAGAAGAGGATTCCGCAAAATCCCGGAACATGGATTTGCTTTGACGCAGTTTGTCCTGAGCCGCAACACGTTCGCTGATATCGCGGATAATCAGTAGCGATTCCTGCTGACCTTCATGGGTAAGTTGGCTCAGAAGCAGTTCGACGGGGCAATGGTTGTGCTGGATCTGAGTTTCTAACTGACGATGGTTTCTGTTCGGCGGGTCAGCAAATAGCTGCTCCAGACTCAGTTTTTGTAACTGTTCCAGGGGGTGATCCAGCAGGATCTCAGCCTGCTTATTGCCGTTCTGAATACGCTGGTTGCTGTCGAGAAAGAGAACGCCATCCCCAACCCGACTCAGAACGGTTTCAAAATACTGTCGCGCCTGATGGATATGCTCACTGTGCAGCGCGAGCAGTTCCTCTTCCATGAGCTTTGCGGCCCGATTCGCCAGCCTGTGCTCTTTATCCGCTTCTTCATAACTGTCACTGATTAACTGAAGCAGGTAATCCATATCCGGCTGATCAGTCCCTGATCGCCGTTTTGCTTTGGCAAGCTGACGCTGCAGAAGTTTATGCATCTTAGCCCTCCTGCAGCAGCGTGATGGTCATGGTCTGATTGTGCAGCTCACACTGACCAGTGTAGCCATCGGGAGCGATCTCACCGTAGGAGTAAAACCCTGTCAGCGCAATATCCGGCCCAAGAATATCAGCAACGACTTCGACCTCGTCATTGATACGCTGGCCCATAAGCAGTTTTCGGCCAATACAGCTGACCAGAAGTGCCAGCCCCCGTCCCTGCTGCTGTTTCAGGTGCTCTGCTGCATTAGCTGCACCTTCAATCAGGCGGTCAAAGTTACCTCTCATCAGCTGGGCGCTGTATCCTTCGGGGACATTGCCTGCGAAAGTCAGGCTGTTACTGGTTTCATCCACTGCGAGAATCGTGCGAACCACCGCGCTTTCTTCCTGATGGGAAGGGCGTATTGAAAGAGGGAATAACAGGCCGCTACCGGGGAGGTTTTCGGCTTCGTCGCCCAGATAATGTTTGTACAACTCCAGTGCGGGTTGTCCGTCCAGCTCGTAAAGCACATTACCTGCGGCGCGGGTGACTGTTCGCATCGGGCCGAAATGATCCCAGCCGCCAAAACTACTGCTGCTGATCTGCAAATGCTCACCATAAAAACCGATCGCCACCAGCTGCTCTGTTTCCGGTTCGGCGTCGCAACCGGTATAGGTTGTGTTGAAATCGGGACCGTCACCGGCCAACCCACCGGTGATCATAACCTTACCCGGCAGCAGCTCCCGACACCCTCTGATCAGCTCGCTGCCATTGATCTTAAGGCCATCACTGAGCAACCAGACTAAGCGAAGCCCTTCTATCGGAAGCTGTTGGATCAGACGGCGTCCGGCATCAGACGAAGTGAGATTGTTGGTTAGCCGGATCTGGGCAGTACGAACGTGTGATTTTTCCAGCTCAATGGCTGTTGCTGCGATGGTGTCGTCGAAGACTTCATCGGCCAGAATTTCGCCTCCTGTGCTCAGGCCTGCAATATGAGATTCCGGAAATTGTTGCTGCAGTTGATGGAAAGGGGTTTGGCTACGGCAGATCGCAGCAGAGGTAAAAAAGAGTACGAGTTGAGGCTGAGTAACGCCATCATCTGCAAGGGTTGTCCAGCGGTCATGCTCAAAGATCTGTTGCCTGATTTTCATAACCCTACCGCCTTAATATATATATTATAGGTTTGTTTTGATTGTTGCTTAAATCCGGGCAAAAAAAAGCGCCTTGATCAGGCGCTTTTTTGACTCAGTTTCGGCTGTTTTCAGGCCAAAACTAGCGGAAGGACTCAACGGGCCAGCCTTTTTGGTGCGCCTCAGCCAGAAGACTCTCATCCGGGTCAACGGCTACGGGTTTGCCTACTAAGCGTAGCAGAGGAAGATCGTTATGCGAGTCGCTGTAGAACCAGGTTTCGGACAGATCAAACTCTTTGTCTTCCAGCCAGTTGTTCAGGCGGATCACTTTGCCTTCCTTAAAGCTTGGGATGCCGGCGACTTTCCCGGTGTATCGGCCGTCGATCTGCTCCGGTTCGATGGCAATAAGTTCGTGGACACCCAGCCGTTCGGCGATGGGTTCTGTAATAAAGCGGTTGGTAGCGGTAATGATCAGAATGTAATCACCCTGCTCGCGGTGCCAGTCCAGCTTTTCAAAGGCTTTATCCAGTAGAATTGGCTCGATTTTTTCCTGCATAAACTGGTTATGCCACTGGTGCAGCTGTTCTGGCTCATGCTGAGCCAATGGTGCCAGGGAGAAGTTCAGGTATTCCATAATATCCATGGTGCCGTTCTGGTACTGCTCGTAGAAGCGGTCATTAGCTTCTTTGTAGAGCTTGGCATCCACAATGCCTTTCTCGGTCAGGAATTCACCCCAGGCGTGGTCGCTGTCTCCGGCGATAAGTGTGTTGTCGAGGTCAAAAATAGCCAGATTCACGGTTGGTTCTCCAGTTTGCTGCGGGCGGCTTTCCCGATAGGAATAGGCCGGATAATCGATGAAAGCCTCGATTATCCCAGAGCCGTAAGGCTTGTAAAGGATTGTTCAGACAGGATTGATTTGCTATAGGAACGGAACTGTTGTCTGATTGAAGAACTCAGGTGCTTTGTGAAACAATAGCCCTAATATAAATACAAGGTGATCTGCGTGATTGATGCTGATGGTTACCGGCCCAATGTCGGTATAATCTTGACGAACCAGTATGGGCAGCTGCTGTGGGCGCGCCGTGTGGGTCAAGACGCATGGCAGTTTCCGCAAGGTGGTATTAAAGAATACGAAACACCGGAGCAGGCCCTTTATCGCGAGTTAAAAGAAGAGATCGGTCTGAGTGCCGATGATGTTCATGTTCTGGGTTGTACCCGGGGCTGGCTCCGCTACCGTTTACCGCGAAAAATGATTCGCCGGCACAGTAAGCCCCTTTGTGTTGGTCAGAAACAAAAATGGTTTTTGCTGCAGCTTCGTTGTGGTGAAAACAGTATCTGTGTTGACCATTCGCCGTCGCCGGAGTTCGACCGCTGGCGTTGGGTCAGTTACTGGTACCCTCTGGGACAGGTTGTGCCTTTCAAGCGAGAAGTGTATCGCAAGGCGCTGAAAGAGCTGTCTCATCGTTACAACAGGAATCTGTTTAAGCCTTTATTAACCGAATAACGTCAGGATTAAGACTTCATCTGACACCTCTTAAAAATCGAGGGTGATTATGCTCAAGACCTTGCAGCGCATCGTTCAGGAAGTGAACTCAGCCAGAACTCTGGATGAGACGCTTTCGATTATTGTGCGCAGGGTCCGTCGGGCGATGAAAACGGATGTTTGTTCGGTTTATCTGCTTGATCAGGAACAGCAGCGCTATGTCCTGATGGACAGTATGGGCCTGAAGAAAGAATCCATTAAGCAGGTTTCCCTCGATGCCGGTCAGGGGCTGGTCGGTTATGTGGGTGAGCGGGAAGAGCCTGTGAACCTGGATGATGCTACTCAGCACCCGAACTATGTCTATTTTGCTGAAACCGGTGAAGAGCGTTTTCACAGCTTCCTGGGTGTTCCTATTATCCATCAACGCCGTATTCTGGGCGTGATTGTGGTACAGCAGCAGGAAAAACGTCGCTTTGATGAAGGTGAAGAAGCCTTTTTAGTGACGGTGTCTGCTCAGTTGGCGGGTCTTTTAGCTCACTCCCTTGCGACCGGTTCTTCAAGTCTTTCCGGGCTTGCGCAGAACAGTATTCACGGCAGCTGCTTTAAAGGCGTGGCCGGTACATCCGGTATCGCCATGGGGTCTGCTGTCGTTATTTTACCTGTGGCGAATCTGGACACCGTTCCGGATCGGGTCCCGGATGATCCTGACGCAGAGATTGAACAATTCCGAGAAGCGCTGACCTCTGTCCGTGATGATATCCATGAAGTTAACCGCCGTCTTGCTCAGCGCCTGAGTGAGGAGGAGCGAGCCCTGTTTGAAGCCTACCAGCGTATGCTCGATGACAGCGCGCTGGGACAGGAAGTCATCAATAAAATTGTTGAAGGTAATTGGGCTCAGGGCGCGCTTTGTCAGGTGGTCACCCGGCATGCACGCTTCTTTGAACTGTCTCAGGATGATTACCTGAAAGAGCGGGCTACTGATATACGGGATCTGGGACGTCGGGTTCTGGCTTACCTGCAGAAAATTGATCAGGATGAAGTTGAGTATCCCGATAAATCGATTCTGGTGAGCGAAGAAGTCACACCGGCTATGCTGGGTGAGATTCCGAAAGAGAAGCTGGCGGGCCTGATCTCTGTTCAGGGCTCCAGCAACTCTCACGTTGCCATTCTGGCGCGAGCGATGGGGATTCCTGCGGTGATGGGAACCATCGATCTGCCCCTTGGCCTGTTGAATGGCCAAAAGCTGATTGTGGATGGCTATCAGGGGGTTGTCTTTAACAATCCCAGTGATGAATTGCTGATTCAGTACGGTAATCTGATGCGGGCGGAACAGCGGCTGCAGAAGGGGTTGGAAGATCTGGCAGATCTGCCCAGTGTGACTCTGGATGGTTTCAAGATGCCGTTGCTGGTAAACACGGGGCTGGCTCAGGATATTACTCACTCTCTGAATCATGGTGCAGAAGGGGTAGGGCTGTTCCGTACCGAAGTGCCTTTTATGGTCAGTGAACGCTTTCCTTCAGAGGGTGAACAGCAAAAAGTTTACCGAGAGCAGCTGGAAGCTTTTCATCCTCAACCGGTCACCATGCGTACGCTGGATATTGGTGGTGATAAAGCACTGCCCTATTTCCCGATAAATGAAGCGAATCCATTTCTTGGCTGGCGCGGTATTCGTGTCACGCTGGATCATCCGGAGGTCTTTCTGGTTCAGGTCCGGGCGATGCTGAGGGCCAGCGAAGGTTTGAACAATCTGCAGATTATGTTGCCCATGGTATCTAATCTGCCGGAGGTGACGGAATCGATCAGTTTGATTGAGCGTGCCTATACGGAGTTGTGTGGCGAGGGGCTTGATCTGAGGCGGCCGGATATCGGTGTCATGATTGAGGTTCCCGGAACGATCTATCAGGTGCCTCAGATTGCTAAGTTGGTCGACTTTCTCTCTGTGGGCAGTAATGATCTGACTCAGTATCTGTTAGCTGTCGACCGGAATAACCCTCGGGTTGCCGGTCTTTATAGCAGCTTCCATCCGGCTGTGCTGAGTGCGCTGAATACCATTGCGCTCTCTTGTCGGGGACATAACTGCCGTTTGAGTTTGTGTGGGGAGCTGGCAGGTGATCCTCGTGGTGCGGTACTGCTGATGGCGATGGGGTATGAAGCCTTGTCGATGAATGCGGTGAACCTTCCTCGGGTTAAGTCTGCAATTCGTCGGTTAAAAATAACCGATGCCGAGACTCTGTTGGAGCAGGTGCTTCAGCTTGGGACGTCTGACGAGGTGATTAATCGCCTGGCAGAAGTTATGGGAGAGCTTGGCTTGGGGGCCTTGTTGCAACCTGTAATGAGTCTGAAGGCTCCGAACAAAATCCAGTAACGTTCTCCAGGCATTCTCTCCAGTAACGCTATTGGCCGCTTTTAGCGGGTCTTTTGTTTGGCTGCTATCAGAAGTTTTTCTACCTGTTCCGGTCCCGGTAAATGGTCTTTATTGTAAATATCATCCCGCCATTGCAGTTGGCCGTTTTCATCCTGCCAAACGGTCCAGTACATCAGATAAACCGGCAGATAGGGTTTCATCTTCAGGAAGCGCTCCTCTTTAGAGCGTAGGACTTCCTGTACTCGCTCTTCAGTCCAACCCCAGGGCTCGTGAGCCAGTAACCGGTCGACTAATAGCAGGGCATCTTCAAGTCGCACACAGCCGTTGCTCATAGCTCTTTCCCGGCGACTGAACAGGTGTTTGGCTGGGGTGTCGTGCATGTAGATCGCTTTGTTGTTAGACAGGCGGAATTTCACATAACCCAGCTGATTGTATTTTCCCGGCAGTTGCACAAAGCGGTAGGGAAATTGCTCTGGGGCTTCATCAAAGTCATTAAAGTTGATCTGCTCTAACGGTACTTCACGGGCGGGTGAATTCCAGCCATCCACAATCTGCATCTCTCGATCTTTGAGATAGTTTGGATTACTGCGGACCCGGGGCAGAATATTTTTTACGCCAATACTTTGCGGGATATTCCATCGAGGACTGAGGATCACTGACGTCAGTGCCTGTTTCATGATGGGGGTCCGGTGTTCCGGGGAACCCACAATCACCCGCATCTCCATGGTGGGCTTGTTCTTCTCAACCAGCTCCAGTTTGTAGTCTGCCATGTTGATCATCATGTAGCGATCCCCTAGCTTGGCAGGCAGGTGATACAAACGGCGAATGTTATGTGCCAGGCGCAAGACGCGTTTTTGAGGGGGCAGATTGAGTGCCCTGCGGGTTTGCAGGCCGATCATGCCATCAACGGATTGACCATGACTGGCCTGAACTTTTTTCACGGCTTCAACCAGCTGACTATCGTATCGACCGGGAAAGGCGGGAGTGTAGTCGTCAGGGAGTACCTGCAGGCGTTGAAGTTGTTCAATCAGTATCGGCATCCAAGCGTCGCGAATCATGCCGGGATCAAGGCGTTCTCCGATAGCGAGCTTTGGCCAGGGCTTCTGCTGTTGCTTTTGCCAGTAATCCAGTGCTTTCAGTAAGGGCTGAGTTTGCTGGGAGTTGGGATAGAGTTTTCGGACCAGTCGGCTCAGGTAGCGGTTCCGTTTTCCCTCAGGCAAGGCAGATGCCATTTTCAGTTCCAGCTCCAGATCCTTCATCCAGGGTTTGATCGCGGACTGAAAACTGTCAAGAGCAACGCCGCCGTAGCGGTATTCCTGATGGTCATCATCCTCGTCAGCCAGAATAAAGCGCTCAGTAGCGATATCGTGACGCAATTGGGCATAGATCTCACTGAAGCGCAGATCCATTGCCAGCAGGTTGTTGGGCAAAGAGCGATCTGTCACAGGCTGCTTTGGATTAAGAAAGTTGTGATAAGGCGTTAACCAGGGATGTGGTTCAGAGCCCTGATCCAGGATCGCGAAGAGTTGAGCCAGTCGGGTGAGTTCTTTGGCGGCACTTCCGGGCGCTCCGGATTTATTCAGCCAGATAGGCTTTGAGTCATTATCCTGATATGCCGGTGCAATCTGAGCCGCGAATTTACTGCCGGAATCATTAAAGTAGTCACGTAAACTGGGCTGGTGGTAGAGCTGACGAAAGTTGAGTGCCAGCTGCGTAATACGCTGTTGTGGTGACAGGTTCAGAATCTGACGGGTTTGCTGTCCGATAGCACCATCAGCGCTTTGTCCGAATTGTGTCTGGAAACGCTTAACCGCTTTGACCAATACATCGTCGTACCGACCCGGAAACTCTGGGGTGTAATCCTGGGGTAGAACCTGAAGACGTTGTAGCTGCTCGATCAGCACGGGCATCTCATTTTCCCGGATCATACCGGGATCAAGGCGCTCACCCGCTGAGAGTTCTGGCCAGGCTTTATCTTGTTGCGCCTGCCAATAGTTCAGGTTATTTAGGAGTTCGGTTGTTTGCTCAGCCTTGGGATAGAGCGTTTTGATCTGGGTTTGCAGATATTCTTCCCGTTGCTTTTCTGGCAGTAACGAGGCGGTTTTTAGCTCCTGTTCTAACGCCTGCATCAATGGGCTTGTGGAAGGGGATAGCGAGGAGCCGTTCTGATGATCTGCAATATTAACGCGTTTTGTAGCGATATCGTGTCGCAGACGAGCGTACATTTCACTGTAAAGCAGGTCGGTTGCCAG
This sequence comes from Oceanospirillum sp., assembly GCF_982874595.1. Taxonomy (NCBI): domain Bacteria; kingdom Pseudomonadati; phylum Pseudomonadota; class Gammaproteobacteria; order Oceanospirillales; family Oceanospirillaceae; genus Oceanospirillum; species Oceanospirillum sp. The sequence continues at coordinate 57,570 of NZ_CEYNZH010000005.1, forward strand.
CAGGTATCGGGGCAAAGCCAGATCCATTGGTTGCTGCTGAAACGTCATAAAGCGCTGGTATGGCTTTAGCCATTGTTGGGGCGTATTCGGGGAATCTGTCGCAGTAAAAATACCGGCCAGTTGTGTCAGTGCTTGTGCTGCAGCGCCCGGTTCACCTGCGTCATTAAGCCAGATATGTTTAAAATCATTATCCAGGTAGGCTGGTGCAATCTGGTCTGCAAAGCTGCTGCTGGCATCATCAAAGCGACTACGCAGCGTCACACTAATCCACGCACTTTCGATGTTGGTGGTTTTTTTCGGCTCTGGGGCGGTCATGGTGGCATGAGCCGGGTGGGCCAGCATCAGGCTTATGCTTATAATGAAAATTAAAGCGATGCCGGACACAACACGATGAGCACTGAAAATTGAATTTGCGGTAGACGGTGAAAACCTGAACAAAAGACTGCCTTCCGGATAAGGATCGATAGCTGGAAAATTCTGCCTGAGATCAGAGACAGATCAGAGTTCTTACTCCTTTTTGTCCACCCGGATGCCATGTTTGTTCCATCAGAGTTTGCCGCCCGGAGTGGTTGCGGATCAGTATTGTACTGGCCCTAGTGCCATAGTCCATACTGGATCGGATAAAAGATGGAGATAAAAAGCGTTCTTTATCCAGACCGATGCCGGTATCGGGCAATTCATGGTCAGCCGCTTCTTCGTCATTGGCGACGACGGCCAGAAAGGCGTCCTCATTCAGCGGGTAATGGGAGTCTGTCAGTTCCTTCATAAACGCTTCCATCAGTCGCTTGCTGTGGCGTACCTTGGGCCAGGGGGTGTCCAGTCGGTGGTTACTCAGTCCGTAAGTACCTGCGGCAAGTTCCGGGTCAAAATCGTAATAGGCGTTATCGGTTTCTGCTCCAAAGCGGTTGCAGCCGTAGCCAAGGGTCTGGCCATCACTGACCAGGAGGTTAAATCCTCCTATATCCATGGCATGAGAAGCTGTCTCCGTCAGAAACTCTGCCGGTGTCATTGTTCCCTCAAGGAAATCCTGGCATAGCTTGCCACGACTGATGGGGTAGGTGTGATTCATTTCTGAGGCCTGGCGGTAGTTGGTTACTGCTGCAAAGCGCCCGCTTTCAGTGATACCCATCCAGGTGCCGCCTGCTGACAGGTCTTGACCCGCAATGACAGGGCTGTTGTCCCAGACGGAAAGAGGTGATGTCGGTCTCTGATAGAACTCATCCCGATTAGCCGCCACAACCAATGGGTAGGTCTGATCCTTTTGCCAGGAGAAAAGAATTAAACACATAACGGAAGTCCTGATGATATGAAGGGTTAGGATCAGGCGGTTACTACTAAGTGGTAAGCGAAGCCTGATCACTTAAATCTAAGTGAAAAAGTCGTTGCAGACAGTGTATGATACTTTTTCTCCAGAAATGAATTCTGCCGGCAAGGTTTATTCAGGGATGCCCATGACAGAGACCGAACAACCGTTGCGTATCTCACTGAAAAAGTGGATCGACAAAGCCTACGTGCGATCAAATCTGTTGCAGCTTATCCTAATGAATGCCGGCTTTCTGGTGCTGTTGGTGGGAACCTTCATTCTGCTGGGGCTGAATCAGCAGGATACTGCCCGTAAAGATTACGAACAACAGCTGATTGGGGCGCTTCAGTCCAAGACGGATTGGGTTAATGCACGTCTCAGTTCGGTTCAGAGTCAGCTTCAGGTTTTACAGCGTCAAATGGAAAGAGTTTTACTCTCTGATGAGCCTGGTGATCTGATAACGCCTCTGAAGTACACCCCGGATAATGTGCTGATGAAGCCAGAGGATGATGGTGGCGTCTCGGTTTATTATTCAACGCTATCAAGAGACCTGTCATCCCGGGAAGAGAAAGCCCGCAAATTATTACCTCTGAATCACCTGTTTGCTGATCTTCAGCAGGCCAATCAACTGGTGAAACAGGTTTATTTAAATACGCCTGATAACTTAAACCTGATCTATCCCTATTTGGATGTGCACGCTCAGTTTGCACCGGATCTTGATCTCTCTGCATTCAGTTTTTATTACCTCGCGGACAAAAAACACAACCCGCAGCGTCAGCCTGTCTGGACTGATGCCTATCTTGATCCGGCAGGAATTGGCTGGATCATCTCCCATATTGCTCCGGTGTATGACGGTGACAATCTTGAAGCCGTTGTCGGGCTTGATCTGACCGTTGAAACCCTGATTAGTAATCTGTTCTCACTGCCTCAGCCTTGGTCCGGTTATGCCGTCCTGGTGGGAAAAGATGGCAATATTCTGGCATTGCCGCCTGAAGGCGAAGAAGATTTTGGTCTGAAAGAGCTGACGGATGGTCAATACAGTTTCCGTCATATCACCAAGAACGAATTCAAACCGGGGCTGTTTAATCTCTACAAACGGGCTGAAATGTCTGAACTGTCACGCCTGGTGGCTCATCAGCAGGCCGGGCTTGCGCAGGTTGATCTGAGCCACCCAAGTGTTGTGGCCTGGAACACGGTCCCTTTAACCGGTTGGAAACTTCTTGCGGTGACCCCTCAGGAGGAGCTGTACGCTAAAGCTGAAAGTTTCACCGAATACCTGAAAGATATCGGTATTTTGGTGTTATTGCTCATTCTGATATTGGCTGCATTGCACATAGGATTACATAAGGCGCGCAGCCGAAGGTTGTATCAGCAGATCCAGGGGCCATTGGATTACTTTGATGATGTTGCGCGGTCCTCGCTTGAGGATAAGCCGTTATCAAGGAAAGTACTGAATACCCCCGTGGCTGAGATTCAGGATCTTGCGGATCTGCTGAATCGCTTTGTTCAGGAAAACTCGACACTGAAACAGCAACAGGGTGAGTCTGAGGCTAGCTTTCACCGGCAAAATGACTATTTCCGTCACTTACTCAATAGTATTCCTATGCCGGTTTTTGACACGGATGGCGAGTATCGCATTCAGGGTTGTAATCGTGCGTTTGAAAACTTTTTTGGTAAAGGAGAGGGGGATCTCAGGGGGCATCTGCTTACGGAGTTTATCCCGGTATCGCCTCCTGATGAGGGCGTTTTCTCCAAAGAGATACTGTTGACCAGTGCCAGTAAAGAAAGCCACCCTGCCTCGGTAATTCTCTCCCGCGCTCCCGATTCCTTGCGTGGGCGGGAGCAGGGGCGAGGGCGGCCTCTGGTCGGGCTTTTAGTGGATCTTTCTGACCAGTATCAGGCCCGTGATCAGATGAAGTTTGACCGCGATCGCGCACTGGAAGCTTCAAAACTGCAAACCGAATATCTGCAGGCGATGCGAAGAGAGCTGGAAAGCCCTTTGCTCAACCTGGTTAGTCTGGCCGAACAGATAAGAGAGCAGCCGGATCAGAGAGAACGTCTGAGTTTGCTGCTGAAAGAGAAGGTTGATGCTCTTATTTATCTGACCCGGGACAACTGGGTTAACGAAAGTCCGACCACGTCGTCGGTACAGAAAACGAAAGCTGAGCAAAAACAGTCCCATGTGTTGGTTGTGGATGATGGTCCGGTCAATACCATGTTGGCAAAGTCTGCGCTACAGAAGGTGGGCTATGAGGTTGATGTGGTTAATAGCGGTCAGGATGCACTGGAACTGATAACTGAGAAAACCTATCAGGTTGTTCTGATGGATATTTTTATGCCGGATATGGATGGGGTAGAGACAACTCTGCTCTGGCGAGAAAGAGAAAAAGCCATGCAATTAAAGCCGGCTGCTATTATCGCAGTTACCGCTAATGTTCTGGAAAGTGAGCGTCAGCGTTTCTTTGACGCTGGAATGAATGATTATCTTGCCAAACCCTACCATCCTTCAGAGCTTCGCTCCCGGGTGGATCATTGGCGACAGCAGCACGAAGCAGGGCAGGTTTTAGCCTGAACTCCTGAGACGCTCTGCCGAATTACAGTTTTAACCCCCTAATACCGACAGACTGAGTCTCAGCTGTCGGTTTTTCTGTCTGAAACGGAAGATTTATGGAAACGCTCTTAATGTATGTGGCTCTTGGGGCTGCGGCCGGAACTCTGGCCGGATTGTTTGGTATCGGTGGTGGGCTGATCATTGTACCGGTACTGGTATTCAGTTTTACGGCACAGGGAATTTCTCCGGAAGTGCTGACTCATATGGCGGTAGGTACCTCTCTGGCAACGATTGTGGTGACATCGATCAGTTCAGTAAAGGCGCATCATGCCAAAGGGGCTGTCCGTTGGGACTGGTTTACCGGTATTGCTATTGGCATCGTTTTTGGTTCCGTACTGGGTGTGAAAACAGCGGGTATGATGAGTGGTGAGATGCTGCAGAAAGTGATCGGTGTCTTTGCGATTGTGATCGCTTTCCAGATGGGATTAGGCCTTAAGCCTAAGGCCAGCCGAACCATTCCGGGTCGCCCCGGTCTTATCGGTGCGGGAGGTATCATCGGATGGGCATCGGCTATTTTTGGTATTGGCGGCGGCTCTCTGACCGTACCGTTTCTCAGCTGGTGCAATGTGCAGATGCAGACAGCGGTAGCCACATCTGCGGCGGTTGGTTTGCCTATTGCTATAGTTGGTGCCCTGATGAATATTGAAGAGGGATGGGGGCATCCGTTATTGCCGGAATATGCAACCGGCTATGTCTACTGGCCTGCCTTTATCGGTATTGTTTCAACCAGTGTGATTTTTGCCAAAGTAGGTGCCAAATTGGCGCATAGCCTGCCTTCGGATACGTTGAAACGTATTTTTGCTGTTCTGCTGCTGATTATCGGCAGTCGTTTTCTATTGGTTTAGCACTTCAACATAAGCGTTAAGGTTATTTCATGCTGCAGTATCCACAGATAGATCCTGTTCTGGTGGCCTTGGGGCCGTTAAAAATTCACTGGTATGGCCTGATGTATCTGATTGGCTTCGCCGGTGCCTGGTGGCTGGCAAAGCAGCGTGCTCACCGGTTGGGCTGGAGCCGGGATGATGTCAGCGATCTGATCTTTTACGGTGCCGTGGGCGTCGTGCTGGGCGGCCGCTTTGGCTATGTGTTCTTCTATAACTTTGATCGCTTTCTGGCCGACCCGCTCTGGCTGTTAAGAGTCTGGGAAGGTGGGATGTCTTTTCATGGCGGTTTGCTGGGGGTGATCGTTGCGATGATTGTCTTTGCCCGTCGCATGGAGGCAAACTTGCTGACCGTGACCGACTTTGTTGCCCCTATGGTGCCGATTGGCCTCGGCGCTGGCCGTGTGGGGAACTTTATCGGTGGTGAACTTTGGGGGCGACCCACGGGCATGCCTTGGGGGATGGTGTTTCCCCATGTGGATAATCTGGCCCGCCATCCGTCACAGCTTTATCAGTTTGCGCTGGAAGGCGTCGCTCTGTTTGTGATTCTGAATCTGCTGGACCGCACCCGTCCGGCGCGGGGTGTGATCTCAGGTGCTTTCCTGACCTGTTACGGCATTTTCCGCTTTATGATGGAGTTTGTTCGTCAGCCGGATGCCCATCTGGGCTTTGTGGCATTTGACTGGCTGACCATGGGCCAGCTGCTCTCCCTGCCGATGATTCTTGGTGGGCTGGCGTTGATCGCCTGGGGCAGAAAACAGGCTATCTTTGATCAGAAAAGAGCCGATCAGAAAGCCTGATGGCTAAAAACGCTACAAGAAGGCTGTGGTTTAATCGCTATCAGCCTTTAACATCTGTGAAAAGAGGCGCGCTAATGTAGAATAGCGCGCCTGAATTTTTAAACTCTGGAACACCCCATGCAGCAGTATCTCGATCTTAGTCGTCGTATCGTAGAAGAAGGTATCTGGGTTGATAACGAACGCACCGGCAAACGCTGCCTGACGGTTATCAACGCGGATCTGGAATACGATGTGGAAAACAATCAGTTTCCGCTGATTACCACCCGAAAGAGTTTCTGGAAAGCGGCAATCGCTGAACTGTTGGGCTATCTGCGGGGCTACAGCAGCGCTGCCGAGTTTCGCGCGATTGGCTGTAATACCTGGAACGCCAATGCCAATGACAATCCAAGCTGGCTGAATAATCCTCATCGTAAAGGTGAGGATGATATGGGGCGGGTTTATGGCGTCCAGGGTCGCCGTTGGGCCAAGCCCGATGGCACCTATCTGGATCAGCTGAAAAAAATTGTTGATGATCTGAGCCGTGGTGTCGATGACCGTGGCGAGATTCTGAATTTCTACAACCCCGGTGAATTTGATAGGGGCTGCCTGCGCCCCTGCATGTACAGCCACCATTTCTCCCTGCTGGGCGGTAAGCTTTATCTGAACAGCACCCAGCGCAGCTGTGATGTGCCCTTGGGGCTGAATTTTAATCAGGTGCAGGTATTTACCCTGCTGGCGCTGATGGCTCAGATTACCGGACACAAACCGGGTAAGGCGTATCATAAGATTGTGAATGCCCATATTTATGAAGATCAGCTGGAGCTGATGCGGGACGTACAGTTAAAACGTGAACCTTTCCCGTCGCCCCAGCTGAAAATCAATCCTGAGATTAAAACCCTGGAAGATCTGGAAACCTGGGTCACACTGGATGATTTTGAAGTGGTGGGTTATCAGCACCACGAAGCGATCCAGTACCCGTTTTCGGTTTAAATTCGAATGATTGTCAGCCGCTGAGTGCTCAGCGGGTGAGTTTTGTAAGAGAGAGATGCATGTCTTTAGAACTGGATGCACCCGTTGCCCTGATCTGGGCGATGGCTGAAAACCGCACCATCGGTGTTGATAACAAACTTCCCTGGTATCTGCCGAAAGATCTGCAGTTCTTTAAGCAGTGTACCTGGGCCAAGCCGGTTGTGATGGGGCGTAAAACCCATGAATCGATCGGACGCCCGCTGCCGGGGCGTACCAATATTATTGTGACCCGTGATACTGGCTTTACCGCAGAGGGTTGTGTGGTTGTACATTCACTGGAAGATGCGTTGGAGCGGGCAGATCAGCAGTGTCTGATCGATGGCGGTGAAGAGATCATCGTGATGGGCGGTGCCGAGATCTATAAACAGGCGCTGCCATACGCTAATAAACTCTATATTACTAAGGTACATGCTCAGGTTGAGGGCGATGCCTTTTTCCCGGAATATGACGAAAGCCAGTGGCAGGAAGTCTCCCGCGAAGAGTGTAAAAAGGAAGGCACTGGTGAGTACGATTATGGCTTTTATATTTATCAGCCAGCAGGGTAACATGGCCTGACAGCCGTAAGGTCGCCGTAGATATGAAGGATAGGGTATTGCCCATGCCAAGTGATTCATCAGCCAACACATTAGATCACCTGTTCAACGAACTTAGCGAACGGGCCGATAGCAGTTTTCAGGCGTTGAAAAATCATCATCAGAAAATTGCGGAGTTGAATCAGACCTGTGCGGGACTCAAAGGTGAGAACCAGGATCTTCAGGAACGATGCGATTATCTCGAACGCTCCCTTGAGCAATCCAGATCGGAGCTTGCAGCAGCTCAGGAGGCAGCGCTGCAGGCTGATGTTGAGCGGGCCGCGTCTGAGTCTGATGTGCAGGCTATTGAATCACCATCACCCGAAGAAGCTGTTGCTGCCATTGATGATGGTCTGGTTGAGGAGTTGCAGTCAGAGAATTTACGACTGAGCGCTCAACTTGAGAACCTTCAAAATGATCATCAGGCGCTTGAGCAGCGTATGACGGACCTTCAGCAGCGGTTGAAATCCCTGCTTGATGGAGCACTTCTGGATAGTTCCGAAGCGATCCGCACCTTGATTCGGGAAACTCTCGACCCCAGCGATTGGCCTGTGGCTCTGGTTGCCGGTGATACAGAACCGGAAGATGATGTGGTGGTAATTCCGGAGAAATTTGATGCGAAGTCAATTCTGGCCGGTTGGAGTGAGCGTTACCCTAAAGCTTTCTCTACCGTCACGATCCAGCCGCTTAAGATCGGAATTCATGAAGATCTGGCAGAGAACGAATCACTTCCTGATCATTGGATTCGTCGTGCCCTGGCGGGCTATGTACGCAGTCCCCGCTACTTGAGAGTGCTGAAAACCGGGGCGGTTCGTATGGATTTGTCCGGTAATAATGCGGGCTTTGTTACTGAAGAAGAGGCGGGTCACGCCAAAGATCAGCTGGAAGTTATCCGTCAGCAGCGCCTTGAGAAAGAGAAGGCCGCCCGTGAAAAAGAAGAGAAGAAGCGCTTGAACAGTAAACTCTCCCAGTTGATCACCAAGAAATAGTACCGGGCTAAACAACCCCCCCCCCCCCACGCTTAAACACGTCAGCCATAAAAAGCTCAACATGTGTTTTTAAGGCTGACGGTATTTTCTATAACTAAAGCGACCTTGATAGCTTTTTTACTTTAGTTTCTGCCAATCCTGTCATGCTAGTACCAGGCTTCAAGCTTGCCATTAACCATCGCCTGCAAGAGGTCGGTTCGGGTGATAATGCCTTTAACCTCATCTTTGGATGTGACGACTGGCAGAGACGATAATCTTTGTTCCAGCATCGCGTGGGCTATATCCAGTAAAGAGGCCTCAGGGCTGACAGTCAATAGTTGCCGACTGATCAGGTCGCCCAGCATAACTTCATCGGCAGAGCGTCCTTCCAGATCGATATCCCCTACACCAGAAGTAACCTTAAGAATGTCTTTATCGGAAACCAGCCCCATCAAAGCCCCCTTACGGTTAAGCAGTAGCAGATGGTGAACCTGATGCTGCTGCATCAGGCGCCAGCCTTGTTGCAGATTCTGGTCAAACTCAGCAGAAATAATGGGCGTAGACATGATCATGGCAGCATTGACCGTTGGCCGTTCATCATGGCCATCGCTCTGCTCCGTTGATGAATAAGCCTTGAGGGCCTTTCTGGAGATTTCGACCTGATCCGGTTTGTCCTCACGGGATTGTTCGTCGCTGGGATGCAGATGCTCCTGACGGCGCTGAATAGCACTGCGCTGAATCTGCTCGAAGGGCTGTTCCGCCAAGCGTCCCAAATGACTTGAATCACTGTCAGTATCGGATAAGCGACGGGTTTTCTCGGTTTCCCGCAGAGCATCAATGCCTCTTCGGCCCAACAGCGACTTGCGCGGGGTTTGAATGCGCATCCCCTGTTCATAAACGGCAAATACCATGACTTTCTCCTAAACCTGACTCTGAATTGATTATCGGCCAAAGGGGCAATAGGTTTAAATCTGTTAACAACTTTGACTGCAAAGCAAACAAAATGATCCCTGTCATGGATGATATGCCAATGATACTTTTCTGGCTGAAATAACCGTTTTTACAGAGGATACTCATCCAGAAATGCAAAGCTGATAAAGCAACACAGCAGGGCTAGAATCATCAGAAAAGCAGGAACAGGAAAGGTGATTGCGAGTATGCCAGAGCCGATCCAGAGGTCTTTCAGCCGGCGCTTTCTGGCCAGATACCGGCGGGTAAACCCCCTTCGGTAGAAGTGCTTATCATCCGGCGTTTTGTTTTGCATCCAAGGAAGATCAAACCATTGTTTCAGGGATTTCATCGTAGCACCTCTCATTCAGGCTTTTTATCTCTGTATGTAAAATATGGTTTACAAATAATTGCCTGTCACGATGTTTGAGCACGTTCCATTAAGTTAGGAAACATATCCTGTCTTTTTTTAGTAAGTCGCGACATTTGGCTTTCACTCAGCGGACCTCTCAGGAAAATTGACTGGAAAAATTCATACGATTGCTTTAAAAATGACACCTTGGTCTAACACGCCGAATTAAAATTAAAAAAACATTCACAATTCATTTGATATCAGGAAGCGCCCCCATGTCCGACGCGCCTGTTGCTCTGGAAATCAGAGATCTCCATAAAAGTTATGGCTCCTTAGAAGTTTTAAAAGGCATTTCCCTGCAAGCCCGTGACGGCGACGTCATCTCCATTTTAGGTTCCAGCGGCTCTGGAAAGAGCACGTTCCTGCGTTGTATCAATCTGTTGGAATCCCCCTCATCCGGTACGATTACCGTAGCGGGTGAATCTCTAAAGTTAAAAAAGAACAAAGGCGGTGAATTAGAAGCTGCAGACCAAAAGCAGCTGGAACGCATGCGTTCCGAGATCGGCTTTGTATTTCAGAATTTCAATCTCTGGCCACACCGCACTGTCCTGGAAAATATCATTGAAGCGCCAGTGCACGTCTTAAAGCGTAGCAAAGATAAAGCGATTGCCCGCGCAGAAGAGCTTTTGAAGAAAGTCGGTCTTTACGATAAGCGTCATAACTATCCAAGCCAGCTTTCCGGTGGGCAACAGCAACGTATTGCGATTGCCCGCACTTTGGCGATGGATCCGCAGGTGTTGCTGTTTGATGAGCCAACCTCTGCACTTGACCCGGAATTAGTGAACGAAGTGTTAGCGGTCATGCGTGATCTTGCGGCGGAAGGTCGTACTATGCTTATTGTGACTCATGAGATGCGTTTTGCCCGTGATGTATCGTCTCAGATTGTGTTTCTGCATCAGGGACAGGTGGAAGAGATGGGGCCGCCGGACAAAGTATTCGGTAACCCGGACTCTGAGCGCTGCCGCGAGTTTTTGAGTAGCCACATTTAAGATTTTTTCTGCTTATGGTGCCTTACCATGGCGTTAAAAATGTGCCCGTTAGGTGAGCTAACCTTTTTTGGTGCACAGCGATAATTAAAATAAATCCCAAGAGGAATCCACAATGAATCTGAAACATGCTCTGGCCGGTATGGCTGTAGTCGCAGCGACCCTGACCGCTCCTTTCAGTATGGCTGCGGACAAAATCCGCATTGCGACCGAAGGTGCTTATGCACCTTTTAACTTCATCGATGAGTCCGGTGAGCTTAAAGGTTTTGACGTTGATATCGCTAAAGCTCTTTGTGAAGAGATGAAAGCTGATTGCACCATCGTCGCTCAGGACTGGGATGGTATTATCCCGGGGCTGATGGCGCGTAAATACGATGCGATTATCGCGAGTATGTCGATTACTCCTGAACGTAGCCGTGTCGTTGATTTTACTGATCCTTACTACTCCAACAGTCTGATTTTTGTTGCGCCTAAGAAGAGTAAGTTCTCCCCTGAAAAGGTAGAGGGTAAAGCGATTGGTGCACAGCGTGCGACTATCGCAGGTCAGTACCTGGAAGATAACCTGGGCGACAAAGTAAGCGTTAAGCTGTACGACACTCAGGACAATGCGTATCTGGATCTGGCTTCCGGTCGTCTGGACGCAATCGTATCTGACCAGCTGCCTGCCTACGACTGGCTGCGCTCTGATGAAGGTCAGGCGTTTGAGTTTAAAGGTGAGAAGGTCGATATTGATGACAAGATCGGCATCGCTGTTCGTAAGAACGACAAGCTGCGCCAGAAAATGAACAAAGCGCTGAAAGCGATTCTGGAAAACGGCACTTACGACCGCATCAATGCGAAGTACTTTCCGTTCTCTATCTACTAAGACCGGGCGTTTCGTCTGATCTGTAATGGCCGCCAAGCGGCCATTACTTTTTCAACCTATCCCATACGTCATCGGTATCTCCTATGGATCTGCAAGGTTTTGGTCATCTGCTCATAAGCGGTGCCTGGGTTACGCTGCAGCTGGCATTGTGCAGTCTGGCAGTAGGCCTGATTTTTGGTTTGCTGGGGGCATCAGCCAAGGTGTCTTCTTCAAGAATTCTTCGTGCTATTGGTAATGGTTACACCCTGTTTGTCAGGGGGATGCCCGAACTGTTACTGGTTCTGACGATCTTCTTTGGCGCGTCTGCCGTGCTGATGGGGATTGCCAGTCAATTCGGCTATGACGAGTATATTGAGCTCAGCCCCTTTGTTGCCGGTGTGACGGCACTGAGTATCGCTTTTGGTGCTTATGCGACTGAGGTTTTCCGCAGCGCTCTGCAGGAGATCCCTAAAGGTCAGAAAGAAGCGGCTGTTGCTTTGGGTATGACACAGTTTCAGACGTTCAAACGAGTGACTCTGCCTCAGGTTTGGCGTATTGCGTTACCAGGGTTGGGTAACCTCTTTTTGGTATTGCTGAAGGACACGGCACTGGTTTCTGTGATCGGCCTGAATGAGCTGATGCGTCAGGCGGCTGTTGCCGTAGGTTATACCAAAGAGCCGTTCACCTTTTATCTGGCCGCGGCCTGTGTCTATCTGTTGCTGACCTCAATCTCCATGGCAGGTCTGTACTATCTGGAACGCTTTGCCAATCGTGGTTATCAGGGGGCACGCTCATGAATTGGGATTGGACTGTTATCTGGGAGAATATCCCAAAACTGATGGATGGCGCGCTCTTAACGCTGGAGCTGGTCTTTTTCTCCGGACTGATCGGCGTTTTACTGGCTGTCCCTCTGGGCTTGCTTCGGGTATCTGACAAGATCTGGGTACGTGCACTGCCCTACGCCTATATCTTCTTTTTTCGTGGCACACCGCTGCTGATCCAGATCTTTCTGGTGTACTACGGCGCGTCTCAGTTTGAGTGGATTAAAGAGTCGTCGTTGTGGCCGATTCTGAGGGAGCCCTATTGGTGTGCGGTGATCACCTTTGGTCTGCACACGGCGGCTTATATCGCGGAACTGTTGCGGGGGGCGATTCAGTCGATCCCCCGAGGTGAGATTGAAGCGGCAAAAGCCTTGGGTATGAGCTATCCGAAGATGCTGCAGCGTATCACTCTGCCCCGTGCCTTTGGCATTATGATGCCCTCTTATGGTAATGAAGTGATTCTGATGCTGAAGGGCAGTGCTCTGGCATCGACCATCACTTTGCTGGACCTGACAGGCATGGCGCGAACCATTATTGCCCGCACTTATACGCCTCTGGAAATCTTCCTGGCAGCGGGTGTGATGTATTTGATGATCAGTGCTTTGATTATCTTTATATTCCGCCTGCTGGAGCGTTACTTTAACCGCCATCAGCACTGGCCGAATGAGAAACCTAAAGGGCTGGATTCTCAGCTTTTAAGCAAGGACTGAACAGTTAGGCCGAGCAGGGCGCTACGATTGGCCTGTAATCACGAAAAAGCCCCGCTTCAAAAACCGGTTAAGGTGTGATGACGCGGGGCTTTTTTTGTTCAGTTTCAGACTACCGGGTTAGTGATAGCCTGCCTTAACCGATCAGCACTTGAACCTGGAGATGTTCTGCTGTAGCTGAACCGCTAGCTGAGAAAGCTCTTCGCTGCTGGCCGCAACCATATCAGAACCTGTGGCTGCTTCTGCAGAAACGTTCACAATGTTGACCAGGTTACGGTTCATCTCTTCAGCAACGGCGCTCTGTTCTTCTGTGGCTGTTGCAACCTGAGCCGTCATATCACGCACGGTCTGCATCTGCTGAACAATCATCTTCAGCTCTTCACCGGCGTGTGTTGCGGCTTCAACAGATTCTTCGGCCCATTTGCGGCTGCGTTCCATCACTTCCACTGCGTTTCTGGCCCCGTTACGCAGGCGGTCGTTCATGTCGCGGATCTCTTTGGTGGAATCCTGAGTGCGCTGCGCCAGCTGACGAACCTCATCGGCAACCACGGCAAAACCACGTCCGCTTTCGCCGGCACGGGCGGCTTCAATGGCGGCGTTAAGAGCCAGCAAGTTGGTTTGCTCGGAGATGCCCTGAATCACTTCCAGTACGGTACCGATCTCTTCGGTATCGCTTTCCAGAGCACGGATTACACGAGAGGCTTCTTCAACCTCCTGGCTCAAATGAGTGATCTTGTTAACGGTGTCTTCAACCTCATGGTTGCCTTCATCCGCTTCTTCATCCGCTGCATTGGTTGCCTGAGCACTGGCACTGGCGTTATGCGCAACTTCCTGAACGGTAGCCGACATTTCATTCATTGCAGTGGATAGCAGGTCAGTCTCTTCAGACTGACGACGGATGCCGGTACTGGTTTGCTCTGCCGTGGACGCAAGCTCTTCAGCTGAACCCTGCAACTGATTCACCGAGCTGGTCAGCAGGAAGATCAGATCCTGAAAGGTTTGCAGGGTGTGATCCACTGAGCGGGACATGGCACTGAGTTCGTCTTTCCCTTTCATATTGACGCGAACGCGAAGGTCGCCGCCTGCCACCTGCTCCATGGTTTTGCTTACCTGAGCCAGAGGCTCTGTTACAGAGCGGGTTATAGCGATAGCAACAGCCAGCATAATAGCCAGAACGACAGCCAGTTGAATCGCTGCATGGATGAGCTCATCAACAAAAAGCTCTTCGATCTCGTAGATGTAGTCACCTGAACCAACAACCCACTGCCATTCAGGCAGGACTTTTACATAGGATGTTTTACGTTTTGGCTCATCAAAGCCTTCTTTAGGCCAGCGGTAGGTGAAATAGCCATCGGTCTTGCCCTGACGGCCAAGATCAGCGATATCTTTAAAGACAAACTGCCCATCCTGGGTTTTGACACCGGAAAGATCCCGGCCTACAACGGAAGAGTCTGCGCCATGAGCAAGAGTAACGGCATCGTAATTCAGTACAAAAAAGTATTCGCCATCGGCATAGCGCATGTTTTCTAAAGAGCGTTTGGCTGCGGCCTTGGCTTCTTCTTCAGTCATCGCACCGGATTTTGCCAGGTCGGCATAGCCCGAAATCATGGTATGTGCTGACTCGACCAACGCTTTGACCTTTTGGTTCGAATCCTCAAACAGGGCATCGCGGTGATCCTGTAGGGACATAAACTGCAGTATGGCCATCGCCACTACAGCCAAGCCTATAAGAAAGTAAAGGCGGGCCTTTACCGTAAACTCCTGAAGATTCATAACACTCCCTCGGACATGTGGGCTTAACTAACGGTGCGGACGCATAGCTGAATCTTTAGGTCAGAAGATGCATCCGTGCTTTTATTATCGGATCATTTTAGCAGTGAATCTTTAAACTTTCCGTTACATTCATCGTTTCAGCGTGTGACATCCTTAAGCGTAAATTGTCCTAAGACAGCTTTTACTTATATCTAATCATGCTCATAAAAGAAGGTGGTGATTGATGGCATTCTTACAGCAATACAGCACCTTAGTCTGTTGGGTTGGGCATCAGAATCGCCTTAAAGATCCCTGAAGTGGCATAAAGCCCCCTTTATCGACTACGGGCCCCATCTCATCAGGGTTATTATCGCTATTCATCGGGTCAACGCTGACAATAATCTGAGCATTAACCAGCTGGGTCTGCATCCATTGGGGGACATCCAGTTTAATCAGGCCGGAGTGCGGCAGGGTTCCCACCATCGCGTATTGATCACCGACTTTGAGCCAGAGTTTACAGACTTTTCCATCAGGAATGGATGCAGGCTTTACGGTTTGAACCATCAGATGACTACGATCCATGCTGGCGTTCACCAACCATGCCGGATTCTTTTCCGGAGAATTAACCACATAAAGATGATCGGCAGTATCGGCATTGATCATGGGTGGTTTGAATAGCAGCACCGTGGCCAGTGCCAGTGCAAAAGAAAACGAAACCATCGCTGACAATTGCCAGAATTTAAGGCTAAAGCCCATGCGTGCCGGTTCAATCTGCTGCTCAATCTTTTTCCATAAACGTGCAGGAGGTTTTACCGGATCAAGGCTGGTGTCCAGAACCTGAAGGCTTTCCCGCCACTGTTGAACATCGGCCTGCAGATCGGGACTGAAAGCCAGCAGTGCCTCAAAGGATGCTTTCTCTCTCGGAGATAGGGTGTTCAGCACATACTCGCCAGCAGCCAGATGTCTCTGCTCTGGTGATGTTAGGTCATAGGGTTCGGTTACATGATTGGATTCAGACATGTTTTCAACCTCTCAAGACCACGACGAATCCAGGTTTTTACAGTGCCCAGCGGTTGGTCGAGTCGCTCGGACAGCTCCTGATGGCTATAGCCTTCAAAGTAGGCCAATTCAATGCATTGGCGTTGAGCATCTTTCAGCTCTTGCAGACACCGGTGAACATGATCCGAATCCTGCCGTTGTTGTGCCAGGTTATCGGTCTGGCTCGAGTGATCGGCCTGTTGGACCAGAACCTCATCACTGACGTTGAGCTGATCATTTTTATGACGGCGTAACCAATCCAGGGCCTGATTACGGGCGATGGTGTTCATCCAGGTCATCGGTCGGGCAATCTCCGGATTGTACTGCCCGGCATTGTTCCAGATTTTCAGATAGACCTGCTGCAGGCAATCTTCTGCATGGCTCTCATTGCGTAAGATACGCAACAAAACCGCAAACAGATGCGAAGACGTCGCTTTATAGAGCGTCTTAAGTGCTTTCGGCTGCTGTTGCTGGCAATGGCGCAGCAATGCTTGCAGATGAGTTGGATCCGGAGTCTCTGATGTCATGGCCATTCTCTTTTATTGTTCTTCCATTGTGCATCAAAGATGTTGTTTTCAGAAAGTACATCTTGGTTGATGTTTAATTTTTGCAGGTTTAAGTGATCCGCTTATTTTTGGCCTGATGTTAACGATATCTGCTACAGGTCACAAAACCCGATAAAGCAGGCTTGGTCGCTTTGAAATAGCCACTGAAATAGCCTGTAAAACTGTGTTAGGGTTCGGTTAGATTAACGTTAATGCCTCGTTTTTAATTGAGGTTGAATGGGTATTTAAGTGCTTTAGGTACAGGTGAACAGGACAGGATTATGGCGATACAGCATCAGGCAGGTATTTGTTGGATAAAAGAAGATCAGTGGCAACGTTTTCTGGAAGTGACTGATGACGCCGATATGCTGGAGAGCAACTGGCAGGAATGGGCAGAAAAAACAGAAGAGATGATTGAGACTTTCTCCGCCAAAGGCATTGAGGTCGTAAAGGTTCCGGTTGATGTGGAGGCGTTGATTGCCTGGTGCAATGAGAAAGAGCGTACGGTGAACAGCAGCAGCCGTGCCGAATATGTGACCAAGCTGATGACAGGTCAGCCGGTAGCTGGTGATACACATCACTGATTTTAGGCGCGCGTATATCAGAAAGCAGGCAGCTTATCCCTGATGGTTGGCTGCCTGTTTTTTTATAGGGCCGTTAACAGAACGATAACCTCTCTAGCTGGCCAGAGCTGATGCTTGCGGTTTTGTAGCGATGGCCCTGAGTGAGGCTTCTTTAAACATCGAACGCAGTTGTTTTACCGGAGTGCTCCCCGGGTAGCGGATATTCATGGGGCCTTTGCGGAACAGGCGGTGATCCATTTCGATCAGGTCTTCCGCAATCTCCGGCCTGAAATCCATCTGCGCCAGAATATCCTTTTCAAGATCGACGCCCGGTGCGATCTCTGTAAGTCTCAGCCCCTTCTCCGTTAACTGGAACACGGCACGTTCGGTAATGTAGGTCACTTTTTGACCCTTTTGTGCGGCGTATTCACCGTTAAAGGTGGTCTGCTGCACGGACTGGCAGAACTTCTTCTGTTTGCCGTTGCTGAGCACCTGCAGGGACTCCCCTTCAAAGGTCAGCTCCTGCTTGCCGGAGGTAAAAGTGCCGAGGAAAAAGACTTCCTGTGTGTTCTGGGTGATATTGATAAAGCCACCGGCACCTGCCAGCTTAGGGCCAAAACGGCTGACATTCACATGTCCCTCCGGGCAGGTTTCCGCAAGTCCCAGAAAGGCCTGATCCAGACCGCCGCCATCATAGAAGTCAAACTGAGCCGGTTGATCCACAACCGAGGTCGCATTGGTTACTGCGCCAAAGCTAAGACCGCTGGCGGGCTGTCCGCCGATGCCACCGGGTTCAACGCTGAGGGTGAAACTGCTGAGCAGGCCTTCTTCGGCTGCCACCTGTGACACCATTTCCGGCATGCCGATGCCCAGATTGATCACACCGCCTTTTTTCAGCTCAAGCAGCGCACGACGGCCGATCACCTTACGGGCATCCAGTTCGACCGGATTGACCTGTGTCTGAGGTACGCGGATTTCGCCGGTGTAGGCGGGGTTATAGCTCTCAGCAAAGGTTTGCGGATGATCTTTCGCCGGGGCAACAATAACGTAATCCACTAGGCTTGCCGGAATACGCACCCGATCCGGTGTCAGCTGATGTTGTTCGGTCAGACGTTCCACCTGCACAAAGACTTTGCCGCCGCTGTTATGCACCGCCTGAGCGATAGCAAGACCATCAAGGGGCAGGGCTTCCCGCTCCATGGAGATATTACCTTCAGCATCTGCCGTAGTGCCGCGAAGCAGCGCCACATCCAGCGGGAAGCTTTTATAGAACAGGTAGTCCTCGCCATTAATCGGCATCAGCTGTACATGATCTTCTTCGCTGACCTGATTCACCTTGCCGCCATCCTGTCGGGGGTCGACAAAGGTGTGCAGGCCAACGCGGGTCAGAGTGCCGGGTTTGCCTGCTGCGATATCTCGATACAGATGACAGATAACCCCCTGAGGCAGATTGTAGGCGGCAATCTCGTTATTCATCGCCATACGGCCTAGTCCCGGCGCCAGTCCCCAGTGTCCGCCTAACACCTTCTTCACCAGACCTTTGCGGGCAAAGTGATTGAGACCCCGGGTTTGAGCATCACCCTGACCGGCGGCATAAACCAGAGACAGGTTGTTGGGGTGTCCGGTTTCCAGAAATCGCTGCTCAACCGCCTTGGCCAGTGTTTCGGCAAAACCGATGCCGATAAAGCCGCCGGTGGCGATTGTGGCATTGTCGTCGATGAGTTGGGCCGCCTGTTGGGCGCTGATTAACTTATCCATTGTGATAACTCTCAGATTGTTTTTGTTTTTCAATTTTGAAAAGTAAAAAAGCAGGCTCTTTCTGAGCCAGATCTGGAGTCAGCTATTACAAGGTTTGAGCCAGCTTGATAAAGTCCTTTAAAAACAAATGGTTAGGTGATTTGGTGGCTGAGGGCTGTACGATTTTTTGTCTAATAATTGCCAGGGGTGTCCACAAGGTTAGACAGTTTCTTATTTTTCAGACATTTTCTTGTTTTGCTGGCACCGTTTCAGGTGGTTATAAAAGGTAGCCCTTGAGATACCCAGACTTTTCGCTGCTGCGGTACGGTTGCCCTGATGTTGCTGCAGTGCCTGCTCTAATAGCTGACATTCATGACGTTGCTGCAGAGTCTTCAGGTCGGTTGGGGCTGGTTTTGAATCTGGCATCGGAACTGTGCTCTGTTCAGCCGGATCGGCTGAGGCCGGATTCAGCTGGTTGAGCGTTGAGATCGGGTCATCGGAACCCAAATCCTGTGGATTGATCTGCTCGCCTTCAGCCATCACACAGGCACGTTCTAAGCGATTGCGAAGCTCCCGTACATTGCCGGGCCAGTGGTAGCGGTTCAGCCAGTGAAGGGCGGAGTCCGACAGCTGGAGTTCCGGCAGGTGGGTTTGTTTCTGAATATCCGCCAGCAGGTGCTGAGCCAGCAGAGCGATATCTCCCTGACGCTGGCGCAGGGGCGGCAGATGAATCGGCAGAACATGCAGCCGGTAATAAAGGTCAGCACGAAACTGTCCCAGTTCCACCAGTTCTGCCAGATTCTTTGAGGTGGCGGCGATAATACGCACATCAACACTGATCAGTCGGTTCGACCCCAGCGCTTCTACTTCCCGCTCCTGAAGAACCCGCAACAGCTTGGCCTGCATCGCCAGGGGCATCTCTGCAATCTCATCCAGAAACAGGGTGCCGCCATCCGCCAGCTGGATTTTGCCGATCCGCCCTTTGCGATCTGCTCCTGTGTAGGCTCCGGCTGCTGTGCCGAATAGTTCAGCTTCTGCCAGAGGTTCCGGCAGTGCGGCCATATTAATACCGACAAATGGGGCGTTATGTCGGGGAGATGCCTGATGAATCCCCTGGGCTAACAGCTCTTTACCGGTGCCGGTTTCACCCAGCAACAGCAGGGTGGTATCCAGTTGTGCCGCCCGTTGCGCCTGACGTTTCATCTGGGTGATCTGAGGGGACTGACCAATAATGTCATCCAGCTGATAACGACTGGTACGCAGCAGGTTTTCTTTTTCAAAGTGGCGGCGCAGACGGGCAAACTTATCAAACAGAGGCTGAAGTTCATCCAGATCGTTATGAAAGATCAGCCCAAGCGCGCCGACAACGTCACCGGCCTCATTTCTCAGGGGCAGGCGGTTTACAACACACCACTGATTGTTAATCTCCATCAGGTCGACAAACATGGGTTTGCCGGTCTGTACCACTCTGGGCATCTGGGATGAGGGCAGGAGTTGTTCGACCGGTAGTCCGGCGGCATCCAGAGTATCCGGCAGATCCAGCAGTTTGCGGTAGGCGTCACTGATCCAGACGATGCGACACTGGCGATCGATGACCAGCGAGCCCTGACAGGCATGGGTCAGCTGCTCCAGCAAGATATGGGAAGCGTGATCATTGGAGAGCAGGTGCATCAGGTTTTTCGGTGTCATCTGTCAGTACAACCTTGTTAAGCCTGTGTTTTATCGGATCGGGAAACCTTTACTGGGTGCCGCCATCAAATTAGGGCTAAAATAGCACGGCTGATTAAGAGGTGGCTATTTCGCCAGCGATGAGGGAAACATGCAGATACAAGAGATTGATAAACAAGAGTATTTAAAACTGAGTCGGAAAGTCAGCGTTGTTCTGATTATCTGCTTCGCGGTAACGGCGATGACCAGTGGGCAGTTTCTGGTGCTCACCTGGGGAAATCCTGACGGGGGAAATTTCTACCTTAACCTGGCAGGCGTTCTTGTGGGGGTTCTGATCACCAGCCTCGTATTTTCTTTCTATAAAAATGATCCCCGACTGACAGACCTGCTCTATGTTTTTCGTCTGAAGCGTATGCTGGCGCGAATCACCAACCGGATGCATAAGCTGAAAAAAGGGGTTGCGGCGGATGATGAGGATGCACAGCGGATTTTACGTTTTTACTATGAAGGTCTGATGCAGGTCTACTATCTGGAAAGTAATGAATACGGTCACTCAGAGCTGGTCAAAGAGCGTGATATTTTCATTGAGGGGTTATCGGAAGCGCTTAAAGAGGAAGCGTTAGCAGACCTTCAGCCGGAATTTATCGAAGCAGTGGCCAAGCGTTACGGGGATAAATAGTTGTTTGGTTCGACATGATAACGGCCTGCCGATGCAGGCCTTTTTTGTATCAAGGGTTTGGGTCAGACTGGCTTCTGCCCGGTTGGCGGATCGTCGTGCTCTCCCGGCGTTTGCTTTTCATCCTTGTGGTTGCTTTCGTCATTCTTGTTGTTACTTTCTTCGTCCGGGTCAATATTCTGCCTGTCCGGTAGCGGCATAGGCTTCAAATGACGGCTGCGACCATCCCGGCGGGACAATTCTGTGCCGCAAAGCTTGCAGTAGTCCGCATCCGCATCATGACCTTCTTCGCCACAACCCTGGCAAACCAGATGCATATGCCGTTTCATCGTATTCGAAAGCTCTACGGTCACAATCCCTGTAGGGACCGCAATGACCGCGTACCCCATGATCATTACGATTGATGAGAGAAACTGACCAAAGTTACTCTGAGGTGTGATATCTCCGTAGCCAACGGTTGTCAGGGTCACAATCGCCCAGTAAATGCTACGGGGAATGCTGGTGTAGCCGTTATCCGGGCCTTCAACCACATACATGATAGAGCCAAAAACGGTAACCATGGTGAGCACCGTAAAAAGAAATACGGTGATCTTGCGGCGACTTGCTTGCATCGCTTTGGCAAGTGCTGCGGCTTCCCCCACATACTGAAACAACCGTAGCACCCGAAATACCCTGAGCACCCTTACCAGTCGGACAACCAGCAGTACTTCGGTACCGGCAAAAAAGAGGCTGAGATAGGTCGGGACAATGCAAAGCAGATCCACCAGACCAAAAAAACTGGTGGCGTATTTGAGGGGCTTGCCAATGCTATACAGGCGCAGCAGGTATTCGATGGTGAAGATGACGGTGAAGCACCATTCAATAATGTAGAGTTCTTCGTGCCAGTCGTCATGAATGGCCTGAACGCTGTCCAGCATCACCAGAGAGACACTCAAAAGAATACAGATGATCAGGGCTATATCGAAACCTTTAGCCAAGGGGGTATTGGCTTCAAAGATAACGTGATAAACCTTCTGACGCAGTCCTTGCTGTTCAGGTTGATCGGGAGTTTCCGTAGCGTTTGTTTTTTGATCCGCAGCCATTGTAGGGTCGCTTATACCGTTCGATAGATATTTGAGGGGAGCGGGCTCCCATCCGACATCAGCGCAGCAGGTTTTGCTGCAGACTGTTAAAGGTCAGTTCGTGACGACCCAACTCGAGAATCAGCTCATACTGATCATCCTGATTCCGGTTGATCAGTTGCTGATCAATGCCGGTTGCTCCCTGCTGCTCCAGCTTCAGAAGTGCCATCTCTTCTGCCATCAGTCCGCTTAAACGGCTGATGCCTTTCAGCAGTTCCTGTGCTTGCTGTTGCAGGTTTTTCTCCCCGAGGGAGGGGACCGGATACTGGTAATGAATCCAGCGATCCAGATGGAGCAGTGGTGCTTGCTGACGCAACCAGAGAACCTTGTCTGTTGGGTAGCGGGGCAGATGAACCCGGCTTAGCAACGACTGAAAAACCGTTTCTTTGTCAGTGAAAGGCGTTTGCGGTAATTCCCGTTTCAGCAGATAGAGCCACTGCATCACTTCCAGCAGGGTCTGGCCAACCCAGGGCGCTGTCATAAGGCGTTGATAGTTTTCGTTTAAAGCGGAAAAATCAGCACAGTTTCTGAGTGCATTCGGGCAGTTTTCCAGTCGTTCCCAGCTGGTTTTCTGCTGATGCAGGGTCGCCAGATATTCCAGTGAATAGCTGAGCATACGCATCTTGTATCTCAGTGCCGTCGGGTAATACAGTGTTTCGGGAATATTTGTCTGGCGACTCAGGTGGAGGAGGCACCAACGCAGCTGACGCAGACTGTCATAAAGCTTATTCAGTAGTGCCCAATTTCGATTAAAGGCCAGCTGTTCCCGGAGTGCTATAAACTGATCCAGTTCGCTTTGCGCGGTTCGAATCAGTCCCTGGACATCATCAAAGGCGGGAATGCGCGACGGAGACAGTCCCGCTTTTTCAGGGGCAAAAAGCCGAAAACCACGTTGTGCTTTGCTGATATTGCTGACCAATAGAGGCACTTCATCTGAAAGGTCGTGGGCTACCAGAAACAGCAGATCGGCATCTCCGGATTTCAGTTCCAGCTCAATTTCACTGATCGGGTCTTTTTTACCCTGAGCGATCACTTCGCCCTGATCGTGTACGAGTTCGATCTCGGCCTGAAGGTTTTCATGGCTGATATTCAGCATCCAGCGCTGGCGGGTAAAGTTCGTTTCGAAAGCTGGCTGCAGGGTTTCTTTCAGCTGCTCTGCATTCAGCGACGCAGGCCAGCAGTCGGTGTCGATCAGGCTAAGATCCAGCTCGGGCTTGCTCAGTTCCCATTCCCATTCACCGCGTTCATGCAAACCACCGCTACCGCTGCCACTGGTTTTCAATGTTTGAATGTACTGGTCGCCGGCTTTTCGGATTCGTAGAGCTACCCTGGATTGATTCAGCATCAGATCCGGAGTGTCGAAATAGATATTTTTCAACGCCTTGGTATCAAAGCTGGTTGCCTGTCCCAGCACCGGATGCTGACGTAAAATGATGCCAGCCTGAGCAGGTATCGTCAGTTTGAGTTCAATTTCCTTGGCCATGGCGTCCTCTTGGGGGTGGTAATTTGGTGAACCCTGCCATCTGTCAAATGAACAATCACTGCAGGATATGAAGCATCTGCCGAGTATACCAGCCTAATACCAGAGTGCAGCGGCAATATGATGCGGCAGAATATCGTGCTTCCGGTTTCGTAATAAAAAATGTCGGCATCCCAGCGCTCTGTAATAAAGCTGTCATATAACCGACATATAAATTGCGTGTATCAAAAAATCATGACAGTTGGGTCAACAAAAGATGACAAAACTGGGATTTTTTTATGACATGGCGAAAAACAGCTCTTATACTTTCGCGCAAATTCATACTCCAAGGCAGAAACCCACATGAGTAATCCATTTTCCAAGCTCTTTGGGCGCTCACCCTTTGGTCCTATGCAGGATCATATGTCCAAATCGTTCAATTGTGCAGAGCAGTTGATTCCGTTTTTTCAGGCAGTGTTGGCAGAAGATTGGGAACAGGCTGAAAAGCTACAGCAACGGATCGCTGTTCTGGAGAACGAAGCTGATGATATGAAAACAGCAATCCGTACCAATATGCCGGATAGTTTATTTATGCCTGTGCCTCGTTCCGATCTGCTTGAACTGCTGACCGTTCAGGACAAGATCGCCAACAAAACCAAAGATATTGCCGGCATTATGCTGGGCCGAAAGATGAAGATACCGGCTGGTCTTGCTGACAGTATGGTGGCTTATGTTGAGATGACAGTGAAGGCTGCGGAACATGCGACCCGCGCTTTGCATGAGATTGATGAGTTGATTGAGACCGGTTTTGGTCGTCATGAGTCTGAACTGGTTAAGAAGATGATCGGTGAGATTGATGTTTGTGAACATGAGGCTGACAAATTGCAGGTTGGTCTGCGTGCTCAGTTGTTCAGTCTTGAAACCGAGCTGCCTCCGGTTGATGTGATCTTTATGTACAAGATTATCGATTGGATTGGTGATGTGTCAGACCGCGCTGAGCGTGTCGGCAGCCGTTTACAAATTTTGCTGGCGAAATAATAACGCCGGTAGTAACCACCTTATATCTGACAACAAATGGTTATTTTATGTCGATTCTAGCTCAGTACGCCGATGTCTTTATTATCCTGGCCTGTGTGTTTGGTTTCTTTATGGCTTGGGGTGTAGGCGCCAACGACGTGGCAAATGCCATGGGAACCTCTGTTGGCTCTAAAGCGATTACCATTAAGCAAGCCATTGTGATCGCGATCCTGTTTGAATTTGCCGGTGCCTATCTGGCCGGTGGTGAAGTAACTGCCACCATCCGTAAAGGCATTATCGATCCGGGACTGCTCGCCGGAACCCCGGAACTGCTGGTATACGGTATGCTGGCTTCTCTGCTGGCTGCCGGTATCTGGCTGCTGGTGGCCACACACTTCGGTTGGCCGGTATCTACTACTCACTCTATTGTGGGGGCTATTGTTGGTTTCGCCGCTGTGGGCATCTCCATGGATGCTGTCAGCTGGGGTAAAGTCGGTAAGATCGCTGCAAGCTGGGTGGTCTCCCCGCTGCTGGCCGGTACTATCGCCTTTATGCTCTTCCGCAGTGTTCAGGGGCTGATTCTGGAAAAAGACGATCCGTTTGCTAACGCCAAACGCTACGTGCCTTTCTATATGTTCCTGGTGGGTTTCATCATCGCCATGGTGACGCTGCTGAAAGGTCTGAAGCATGTCGGCTTACACCTGTCATTTGCTCAGGCTGCGCTTTGGTCGGTGGCTATCGGTATTGGTGTACTGTTTATTGGCGTCTGGATGCTGAAATCCATCAAACGTGATGAAACGGCAGATAAAGAGTTTCACTTCTCCAGCGTTGAGAAAGTATTTGGCGTTCTGATGATGTTCACCGCCTGCGCTATGGCATTTGCCCATGGGTCTAACGATGTTGCCAATGCGGTTGGCCCTCTGGCAGCGGTTGTCGCAGTTGTTGAAAGCGGAGGTGTGGTTGCGGGTAAATCGGTTATGCCTGCGTGGATTCTGCTGCTGGGTGGCGGTGGTATTGTGGCTGGTCTGATCATGTACGGTCACAAGGTTATCGCAACCGTGGGTACTAACATCACTGAACTGACGCCAAGCCGTGGCTTTGCAGCAACATTGGCTGCGGCAACGACGGTTGTAATCGCTTCCGGTACCGGTCTGCCAATCTCCACCACACATACGCTGGTTGGTGCGGTTCTGGGTGTGGGTCTGGCTCGAGGTATGGCCGCTCTGAATATGAATATCGTTAAGACGATCTTTATGTCCTGGATTATCACCTTGCCAGCGGGTGCGGCACTATCGATTCTGTTCTTCTTTGTACTGAAGGGGATTTTCAGTTAAGCCGGAACAATCTGCTTGTGTTCTTAACAATGGTCGCTTTCGCGGCCATTGTTGTTTTTGGGCGCCGCGCTTTTAACTGTGCCTTGTCTCTTTTCTCCTGATGGCCGCGCGACTACAATCAGGAATCAGACTGAGATTCAGTCTGCTGAATTTGAAACATTTTTTTCAGGCTCGCATGCTTAGCTGTTATTCGGTTGAAGCGATGCGGGTTTTTCTGTCTTTAAAGCCCTGTTTGGGCCGGAGAGCCATTTAACCACTGATCTGCCGGGATTTATCTTGAACTCAAGTAACCTAAAGACAAACGACTGCGCGCAATCTACCCGTGACTGTTTTCAGGCCACGAGTGACTATGTGCGCAGCTTTCGTAATTCATCGCCCTACATCAATGCTCACCGGGGCAGAACCTTTGTGGTTCTGTTGGATGGGCAGGGTATTCAGCACTCTAATTTTTCCAATATCATCAATGACCTTGCCCTGCTGAACAGTCTGGGTGTACGTCTGGTGTTGGCTTATGGTGCCCGCCCTCAGATTATGGAGCGACTGGAGCGACGACGTTTGCCGCTGGAGTTCGTGGGAACAAGACCGGTCATTACGAATGAGGTGCTTGAAGCGGTTAAGGATGCGGCGGGCTCTGCCGGTATCGACATACAGTCGCGTTTGTCCATGGGGTTGCCAAACTCCCCGATGCATGGTGCTTCTCTGCGTGTGGCCACGGGTAACATGATTACAGCGCGTCCGATTGGGGTTATTGATGGTAAGGACTTTGGCCATACCGGTCAGGTGCGAAAGGTCGATTGTGAGGCGATAAACCGCCAGCTGGACGATGGTGCCATTGTGCTGCTGCCGCCCCTTGGCTTTTCACTGACCGGAGAGGTGTTTTCTCTGAGTGTTGAAGAGGTGGCAACCCGGGCTGCTATAGAGCTTAAAGCGGATAAGCTGATTGTTTTCGGTGAGGCACAGGGATTATTGGATGATACCGGAGAGGTGATCCGTGTCATGCCGCCCCGTGAAGCGGGACGTCGTTTGGAAGTTCTGGATGAAACCTCGACAGAGTATGCAGGTCTTCATGCGGTCTGGCAGACCAGTCGCTTTGGGGTTAATCGCGCTCACCTGATCAGTTATCAGCAGGATGGCGCTCTGATCGAAGAACTGTTCACCCGTAATGGCGGCGGCACCATGATCACCCAGGAGCTGTATGAACAGGTTCGGGACGCCACTATTGAAGATGTTGGCGGTATTCTGGAACTGATCCGTCCTCTTGAAGAGCAGGGTGTGCTTGTGCGTCGTTCCCGTGAGCGCTTAGAGAATGAGGTTGATCTGTTTACCGTGGTCGAGTTGGACGGCATGATGATCGGCTGTGCCGCACTTTACCCCTTTGTTGAGGATGGTATCGGTGAGCTGGCCTGCGTTGCGGTTCACAGTCAGTATCAGGGTGGTCAACGTGGCGATCTTATCCTGCAGCATATCGAGAAGCGTGCGAATCGCATCGGGCTGGAGCGCTTGTTTGTTTTGACGACGCATACCGCACACTGGTTCCGCGAACGGGGCTTTGAACCGGCGGATGTGGATGCGCTCCCAAGAGCCCGTCAGGAACTCTACAACTGGCAGCGTAACTCCAAAGTGTTTGTTAAAACACTGTAAGTGTTCTTGGTTGATCGTTTAGACCACGGCTCAAAAAAAGGCGGGTGCTCTCATCAAATAATTTGAGAGCTACCCGCCTTATTTGCTGCAAGAGCAGCCAAGCAAAAGACCTGTATCACCCGACTAAATCAGTCGGATTAACATAAGCATAGTCCAGAGCTTCAGCTACCGCGCGGTTTGTGACTTGTCCTGCATGAATATTTAGCCCATTCATCAAGTGGTTATCGTCTTTTATTGCATCTTGCCAACCCTTGTTTGCCAGTGCGATCACGAAAGGCAGGGTGGCGTTGGTCAGTGCCAGCGTTGAGGTGCGCGCAACCGCCCCCGGCATATTGGCAACGCAGTAGTGCACAATATCTTCTTCGATAAACACAGGGTCATCATGGGTTGTTGCCCGACTGGTTTCAAAGCAGCCACCCTGATCAATGGCCACATCCACCAGCACACTGCCTTTTGGCATCTCTTTCAGCATCTCCCGGGTGATCAGCTTAGGTGCTGCAGCCCCTGGAATCAGCACCGCACCCACTACCAGGTCACTTCGGCGGATGCAGTCGAGTACCCCTTCCTGCGTGGAATACAGTGTTTTCAGGCGACCGCCATAACGGGCTTCCAGTTCGCGCAGACGGGGAATAGAGCGATCCAGAATGGTGACTTCTGCGCCTAAGCCCATCGCCATGCGGGCGGCATTTTCACCCACCACGCCACCGCCGATGACAGTCACATGACCCGGTTCAACACCCGGTACGCCGCCCAGCAGAACGCCTCGGCCACCCATGGATTTTTCCAGACAGCGGGCACCTGCCTGAACGGACAGTTTACCGGCCACTTCACTCATGGGGGCCAGCAACGGCAGGCCCCCATGTGCATCGGTGACGGTTTCATAGGCGATAGCGGTGCAGCCGGATTTGATCAGGCCTTTGGTTTGCTCGGGGTCCGGTGCCAGATGCAGGTAGGTAAACAGCAGTTGCCCCTCTTTAAGGCGGGCGTATTCAACCGGTTGCGGCTCTTTTACTTTGACGATCATATCGGCTTTATCGAACAGAGCGGTCACATCCGTCTCGATACTGGCTCCCGCTGTTTGATAGTCGCTGTCGGGAAAGCCGATCGCCTCGCCGGCATTATGTTCAACCATCACCTGATGTCCGGCCCGGGTAAGTTCGCTGACGCCGGCGGGTGTCATGCCGACACGATATTCCTGATTTTTAATCTCTTTCGGTACGCCGATAAGCATAGTGTGCTCCTTGTACGCTTTGCTTCAGGGTGTTTACAACTCACCTGACTTAAAAGAAAACCTAGGTCTAATAAAGGATGTTCTGGCGTATTGCCTGTAAAACAAGGGTTGTCAGTAAAATCCAATGAAAACGGCCTGTTACCGCCAGTATAGAACAGGCTTCGCAGTGAAAATTTCTGTTTTAAGGGTGTTTTCCTTGCTCCATGCCTAGCCATACTGGCGTCACAATGGTAAAAAAGTGGGTTGCAAGAGTTAATCGATAAAGAAGGGTAAAGCCCCTGTTTTGACAAGGCTTTTACCCGCACCAAGCTGCTGAGGACTACCCATGCCCGTGTATCGTTCCAAGACCTCCACCGCAGGCCGTAATATGGCTGGCGCCCGTGCCCTGTGGCGCGCAACCGGTATGAAAGATGATGACTTTCAGAAGCCGATTATCGCGGTTGTGAACTCCTTCACCCAGTTTGTACCGGGCCACGTACACCTGAAAGATATGGGCCAGTTGGTCGCCCGTCAGATTGAAGAGGCTGGCGGCGTTGCCAAAGAATTCAACACCATTGCGATCGATGACGGTATCGCGATGGGGCATGATGGCATGCTCTATTCCCTGCCATCCCGTGACATTATTGCGGACTCAGTGGAGTACATGGTGAACGCGCACTGCGCCGATGCCATGGTGTGTATCTCCAACTGTGACAAGATCACCCCAGGGATGCTGATGGCCGCGATGCGTCTGAACATTCCGGTGATCTTTGTTTCCGGTGGCCCGATGGAAGCCGGTAAAACCAAGCTGGCTGAGCACAAGCTGGATCTGGTAGATGCCATGGTTCTGGCGGCTGATCCGACCGCGTCGGACGAGATGGTTGATGCGGTTGAGCGTTCCGCGTGTCCGACCTGTGGCTCCTGCTCCGGTATGTTCACCGCTAACTCCATGAACTGTCTGGCGGAAGCGCTGGGCCTGGCACTGCCGGGTAATGGTACCGTCGTGGCGACTCATGCGGATCGTGAGCAGCTGTTCAAGCGCGCTGGTCATCGTATTGTTGAGATGGCCCGTGAATATTATGAGCAGGACAATGAGCGCGTTCTGCCGCGTTCTGTGGGCTTTAAAGCCTTCGAGAATGCGATCGCGCTGGATATCGCCATGGGCGGTTCCACTAACACTATTCTTCACCTGCTGGCGATCGCTCAGGAAGCGGAAATCGACTTCACCATGAAGGATATCGACCGCATGTCCCGTGTCGTGCCTCAGCTGTGTAAAGTGGCACCGAATACCCAGCAGTACCATATCGAAGATGTACACCGTGCCGGTGGCATCATGGGTATTCTGGGTGAGCTGGATCGTGCCGGTAAACTGCACACCGACACGCCAACGGTTCACAGCGATACCATGAAAGACGCGCTGGATCAGTGGGATATTATGCGCAACCCATCGGAAGAGGTGGTTGAGTTCTATAAAGCCGGACCTGCCGGTATCCCGACACAGACCGCGTTCAGTCAGGCGACCCGCTGGCCGACACTGGATGGCGACCGTGAAAACGGTTGTATCCGCTCGCTGGAAAATGCCTTCTCACTGGAAGGTGGCTTAGCGGTACTGTACGGCAACATCGCACAGGATGGCTGTGTGGTGAAATCTGCCGGTGTGGATGAGTCCATTCTGGTGTTTGAAGGCCCTGCTCACGTTACCGAGTCTCAGGATGAAGCGGTAGCCAATATTTTGGACGACAAAGTGGTTGCCGGTGAAGTGGTTATCGTACGTTACGAAGGCCCGAAAGGTGGTCCGGGTATGCAGGAGATGCTGTACCCAACGTCTTACATCAAGTCCAAAGGTCTGGGTAAAGCCTGTGCCCTGCTGACGGATGGTCGCTTCTCGGGTGGTACCTCTGGTCTGTCCATCGGCCACTGTTCACCGGAAGCAGCTGCTGGCGGTGCCATCGGCCTGGTACGCAATGGCGATATGATCCGCATCGACATCCCGAACCGCACCATCGACGTGCTGGTATCCGATGAAGAGTTGGCAAAACGCCGCGCTGAACAGGACAAACTGGGCTGGAAACCGGCTGAAGATCGTCCGCGTCGTGTATCTGCCGCGCTGAAAGCCTACGCCAAGCTGGCAACTTCTGCCGACAAAGGCGCAGTACGGGATCTGTCTCAGCTGGATTAATTACTAGCTAAGACGTAGAACCTAAAAAACCGCTGTGAGCAATCACAGCGGTTTTTTTTGATTGAGGTACGGTTAATCATCATTGTGGGCATCTTGACCCAGAAGACCTTCAAGTTGCTGGCATAGCAATATGTATTCACTTAAATGGTCGGCAATGCTGAGCTTACCTATAGGGCTAGCTTGAGGTAAAGAGCTGTTAGGGTCACAACTTTGAGGGATGTAGTCTTGCATTAGATAGCATGAATCAATTTGCATTAAGAGCTGTAGATATTTGCTATTGATTTTGTCGCTGTTCCATCGAGTTGCTTTCCTGATATTTGCTTCAACTGCCTGGTAATGCCGCCAGAGAAGCTCAAGAGTATTACAGTTTTTTGTTTTGTCGAAAGCTATGTATCTGGACCTTACGGAGATTTCTATGGAAGAAAAGTAATGATTGAATTCAGGCTTCCATGAAATCTGCTCATTCTGCTTGAGTTTGTAAATCTCAGGAGGTACGCCGTGCATCTCTCCTAAGTTTTCTATTAGTCTTTTAGCATGCCAGATAATATTTTTTAGGAATTGGTGTGAAAGGATGTAAGCATTCTTTTGTTGCTGGTTGCGACTGTAATTCACGTCAATGACATAGAAAACAAACGCAGCCACGATGGACTGGAGAATGGGTGTTACCAATTCATGAGTCCCGCTTTTTTCTGTATCCGTTACAGTAAGTAATACTGAGCCTGCTATGGAAAATATGACAATCCCCCACAGCCAAGCTGAAATTCCACCAAAAGCCATTTTGAATTTTTCAGCAAAGTGATGGCGTGACATTGATCGTACAGCTTCAGGCTTGAGGAAAATAATGAGGGGCAGTAACGCGAGGCTGGTGAGCGTAACATAGCCTGCCCATGCCGGTGCAAAGGAACCACCTATTACAGCACCAAGGATTATTGCCGCAACATAACCCACTGCCATTGCTTTAGACCAATTCATAGCTGTCCTTGTCTATCTAAAAGTTGCGGCAATCAAACTACATTGCCCCAGTCCTTGCAACTCACGTAGGCTTTACTAAATCTGATAAACTCCCCGCATCATCAATTCCGAATAAGATAGGCCTGTTATGACAGACGTTCGCTGGTCTCAGCGTTTCAACCATTTCAAAAAAGCATACAGTCAGCTGCAGGAAGCGCTTGATCTGATGGCTACCCGCGAGCTGAGTAATATCGAAAAACAAGGTGCGATTCAGGCTTTTGAATTCACCTATGAACTAGCGTGGAACGTGCTTCGGGACTTTCTGGTTTGGCAGGGAATTGAAACCATATCAGGCTCCCGTGACGCGATTCGTGAAGGCTTTAAGCGTGAGCTGATCTCAGACGGTCATGCTTGGTTAGCGATGCTGCAGGATCGTAACCGTACTGTGCACACCTATAACGAAGAAACCGCAAAGGAAATTCTGAATCACTTGCAGCACAAGTATTCTGTACTGTTTGCGGAGTTTTTCCAGACCTTCACCGAAAAGCAAAACCAGCTGGATGATGACTTTTGATATGACATCACGTTTTGGTCTTTCAGAGCAGGATATCCATCAGTATCAGAGTGCCTTTACTGCTTTTCCTGAAGTGGAGCAGGTCATTATCTATGGTTCTCGCGCAAAAGGTAATTTTAGAGCGGGATCTGATATCGACCTGACTCTGATAGGGAATATAAGTTGGGAGCGTTTTACCGCTCTGGAAACGTGTCTTGATGATCTTATGTTGCCCTATCAGATTGATCTCTCAATTTATAACCAGATTGATAATCCTGATTTGCTTGATCATATCGAACGTGTCGGTCAGGTTTTTTACCACAAAGCCTGAGGCATCACCTCACATCAACTGATATGCGCTTGAACTCAGCAGCGCCCCGCCAATCAGGGTAATCAGCACACCACTGACCATCCGGGTTTTGTTCAGAGCCCCCATGCTTAGCTTTTGCGCTAACAGATGCGCGCCCAACGCGTAACCCATCATAATGCTGACATCCAGCACCAACCAGCCGAAGGCGAGATACAGTGAGGCCTGCCAGTAGGGCAGGTCGGTGATGATAAATTGCGGTAGCAGGGTGGCAAAAAAGATCAGGTCTTTCGGGTTGCTGATGCCGGTATAGAAGGCGGATTTAAAGAGCTCTTTGTCGCTTTCGTTATGCTCACCTTCCTCGTTCAGCTCTATCGGTTTAAAGCTGTTAATACCCACCCAGATCAGCAGGCATGCACCCAGAATCGACAGTACGTTAATCCAGATACCCTGTACCAGAAAAGCCACACCGCCCAGTGAAAGCGCGATCAGAATCAGCGCGGCACTGACCCCGCCCAAGGCGTTATAAAAGCTGCGCTTAACACCATAGGATGCTGAGTGCTGCATGATCAGCAGAATCGAAGGGCCGGGTGTGGCGATAATCAGAAAGATGGTGGCTAGGTAAAGCAGAAACAGGCTCATAACGCTCCGGTATTCAGGATTCAGATATTTGAGGGGCAAGAAAAAAGGCTACCACGAAGAACGTGGAAGCCAGCTGTTAGGGACATCATCCGCAGGATAGGCAATGTCGGATGGCGCGCCATTCACATTTTTTGCTGTCTGATAGTTCTGTTCAGGCGCTTATCCGACCTACACTAGTGGCTATTCTGAACGCGGGAGAGGGTTAAACCTCTGCCAGATTACCGTACTGCTGCAGCCAGTCTTTACGGTCACCGGAGCGTTTTTTTGCCAGCAGCATGTCCATCACTTCCAGCGTGCCGTCGTGTTCTTCACGGGTCAGCTGAACCAGTCGGCGGGTGTTCGGGTCCATGGTGGTTTCACGCAGCTGCAGCGGGTTCATCTCACCCAGACCTTTAAAGCGCTGTACGTTCACTTTGCCGCGCTTGTTCTCCGCTTCCAGACGATCCAGAATGCCCTGTTTCTCATCATCATCCAGCGCGTAGTGCACCTCTTTACCGATATCGATACGGTACAGTGGCGGCATGGCAACAAAGACATGACCGTTGTCGACCATTGCCGGGAAGTGGCGGATAAAGAGTGCGCACAGCAGTGTTGCGATATGCAGACCATCGGAGTCCGCATCGGCGAGAATACAGATTTTGCCATAACGCAGACCGGACAGATCCGGATTGGCCGGGTCGATACCCAGTGCCACCGCGATATCGTGTACTTCCTGTGAGGCCAGAATCTGATCGGAGCTGACTTCCCAGGTGTTCAGGATCTTACCGCGCAGGGGCAGAATCGCCTGATATTCGCGGTCTCGTGCCTGTTTGGCGGAACCGCCTGCCGAGTCACCCTCTACCAGAAACAGTTCGGAACGCGCTGTGTCCTGACCGGAACAGTCTGCCAGCTTGCCCGGAAGTGCGGGGCCCTGAGTGACCTTTTTACGGGCGACTTTTTTGCTGGCGCGCAGGCGTTTCTGGGCGATGTTGATGGTCATCTCCGCCAGCGCTTCCGCTTCAGCAGTATGCTGGTTCAGCCACAGGCTGAAAGCATCTTTGACCACGCCGGAAACAAAACTTGCAGTCTGACGGGAGGAGAGACGCTCTTTGGTCTGACCGGCAAACTGCGGGTCCTGCATTTTTACAGACAGCACGTAGCTGCAGCGTTCCCACAGGTCTTCCGGGGTTAGTTTAACGCCACGGGGGATCAGGTTACGGAATTCGCAGAACTCACGCAGGGCATCCAGCAGGCCGGAACGCAGGCCATTAACATGGGTGCCGCCCTGAGCCGTCGGAATCAGGTTGACGTAACTTTCGGTCAGCAGTTCACCGCCTTCCGGTAGCCAGTGCAGTGCCCAGTCTACGGCTTCAGTGGTGGCGCTGAAACTGCCGGTAAAAGGCGATGCGGGCAGGGTTTCCCAGTCGACAGAAGACTGTTTCAGGTAATCGGTCAGGCCGTCTTCATACTGCCATTCGGTGGTTTCTCCGGTGTTTTCATCCCAGAAAGTGATATGCAGACCGGGACAAAGAACCGCTTTGGCCCGCAGGTTGTGCTTTAGCTTAGTGACCGAGAACTTAGGGCTGTCGAAGTAGCTGGCTTCTGGCCAGAAGTGAACCTTGGTACCGGTGTTGCGTTTGCCAACGCTGCCGATCACTTCCAGATCTTCAATTTTGTCGCCGTGGGCGAAGGCGATTTTCAGCTGTTCGCCGCCACGTTTAACATAAACTTCCAGACGGCTGGAGAGCGCGTTTACCACAGAAACACCGACACCATGCAAACCGCCGGAGAACTGATAGTTGTTGTTGGAGAACTTACCGCCGGCATGCAGGCGGGTCAGAATCAGTTCGACACCCGTGACACCATGTTCGGGGTGGATATCGGTAGGCATGCCCCGACCGTCATCTTCAACGGAAACTGAGCCATCTTTAAACAGGCAAACCTGAATATTTCGGGCAAAGCCGCCAAGCGCTTCATCGACACTGTTGTCGATCACTTCCTGTGCTAAATGGTTAGGGCGGGTGGTATCGGTGTACATGCCGGGGCGTTTTTTCACCGGATCCAGACCGCTTAAAACCTCAATGGCCTGAGCGTTATAGCTTTGCGTTGGTTTATCTGCACTCATGGGTGTTCCTGATGTTCTTTTATCGTGTTTGGCGGCCTGAGCCATTATCGGTCAGCGTATCAATAGCCCGTTTGCGTCTTGGTCAATAACCCTTCTCAGGTCAGGCCTGTGCCGTGTTTACTCAGACCTGAGATCTTAGTCTCAGTACTTCATCGTCTTCCGGCATGGTCAGCTGATCGGGATAGCTGATCCCGGCAAAATCCAGCACAGTGGTGAAGTGCTGTTCAAAATTCTGGAAACCGTGATCACCGCCTTCGATGACCATAACATCCGCCTGACGGTAATAGTTCTCGGCCCGGCGATAGTCCAGTACTTCATCATCGGTCTGCAGGATGACCTTGATGTTTTGGGTACAGGCAGGTTCTGCTAAATGCAGCTTGCGAAGCTGCTGCATATGATCCTGGGTTAACTCGTACTGCTCACCGGTATAGAGATTTTCATTCAGCCCCAGATAGGCGGGCAGTAACTCCTGCGGGAATACTGCTGGGTTGATCAGTACCGCTTTAAGACTGGGGTAGTGGGCCATCAGCCAGGTGCTGTAGAAACCGCCCAATGAGCTCCCCACCAGTAGGATGCGGGTAATCTTACCTGCACTCTGGTCTTCGTTTTTGATCTGTTTCAGAAGAGACTCCAGGGTCTCCATTGCTTTCTCTGGCCAATGGCTGAGCATGGGAGCGTGGTATTTCAGATCCAGCTGGTTCTGTTCGACAAACGCTTTCAGCTGCAGCGCTTTGAAAGAGCCGGGAGAGCTGTTAAAACCGTGCACATAAATAATGTGATGTTGAATCGGATTATCCACAATGACCTCATCCTGCAGTCTTGAACGCACACTGTCTTTTTAGATACTCACAACAGATCAGGCGGTTTGCTGATGGCGCTACTTCGACGTTATGACCAAATAATTTGGGTTATGGCAAAACAATTTAGGCCGAACAGTTTAGGTAAATACTGGTTGGGTGTACAGATGCTAATTGTATCGGTTTTTGCGCCTGATCAGGTTGATCGCTGTGGAAAAACAACTGCTGGTGGATGAGAAAAAGTACAGGCGTAAAAAAGCCCGGCGAACCGGGCTTTTCTGGAGCGTGTGTCCGATGAAGGCTGACTTACAGCGCTTCGATCTTTTTGTACTGCTCCTGCAGTTTCGCCTGAGATTCCTGAGCCGATGTCAGTTTCTCACGCTCTTTGGCAACCACTTCTTCCGGTGCACTGGCTACGAACTTCTCGTTACCCAGTTTGCCTTCCAGACGGCCCACTTCTTTCTGCAGTTTTTCCATCTCTTTTTTCAGACGGCCCAGCTCGGCATCTTTGTCGATCAGACCCGCCATCGGCACCAGCACTTCCATTTTGCCCACCAACTTGGTGGCGGACATCGGTGCTTCTTCGTCATCTTCCAGCCAGGTGATTTTTTCCAGCTTGGCCAGTTTGGACAGAGAGACGTAGTTATCCTGCAGGCGGCGGAAGTCTTCATCGCTACCGTGCTGAATCAGTACCGGCAGTTCCTTACCCGGTGCGATGTTCATTTCGCCACGGATATTACGGATGCTGACGATGACAGACTTCAGCCATTCGATATCTGCTTCGGCGGTTTCGTCGATCAGTTCCGCCACAGGTGCTGGATACGGCTGCAGCATGATGGTGTCGCCTTCTTTACCGGCCAGACCTTTGATCTGCTGCCAGATCTCTTCGGTGATGAACGGCATGATCGGGTGCGACAGACGCATGATCGCTTCCAGAACGCGAACCAGAGTGCCACGGGTGCCGCGCTTGAGAGCCGCCAGCTGTGCTTTCTCTTCCTCGGTTTCACCTTCGGACTCGTCCCACAGTACTGGTTTGGACAGCTCCAGATACCAGTCGCAATACTGGTTCCAGATAAAGTCGTACAGGGTCTGGGAGGCCAGATCGAAACGGTATTCGTCCATCTGACGCATGACGGTTTCTTCGGTACGCTGCAGGCTGCTGATGATCCAGCGGTCCGCCAGCGACAGAATCACTTCTTCACACTGTCCATCAGGGCCGCGGCGCTGACCGCAATCCTGACCTTCGGTGTTGGTCAGCACGTAACGGGCAGCGTTCCAGATTTTGTTACAGAAGTTACGGTAACCTTCCAGACGCTTCATATCCCAGTTAACGTCACGGCCGGTAGAGGCCAGTGCCGCCAGTGTGAAGCGCAGGGCGTCGGTACCGTGGGCGGTGATGCCTTCCGGGAACTCTTTTTTGGTGCGCTTGCCGATCTTCTCAGCCAGCTGCGGCTGCATCATATTACCGGTGCGTTTTTCCAGCAGGGTTTCCAGATCGATACCGTCGATCATATCCAGCGGGTCCAGTACGTTACCCTTGGACTTGGACATCTTGTCGCCGTTCTCATCACGGATCAGACCGGTGACGTAAACGTTTTTGAACGGTACCTGAGGTTTGCCATCTTCATCTTTGATGAAGTGCATGGTCATCATGATCATGCGGGCTACCCAGAAGAAGATGATGTCGAAACCTGTCACCAGGGTATCGGTCGGGTGGAAGGTTTTCATCTTCTCGATATCGTTCGGCCAGCCCATGGTGCCGAAGGTCCACAGGGCGGAGCTGAACCAGGTATCCAGTACGTCATCGTCCTGACGCAGCTCGGTTTCCAGATCCAGATTGTATTTCTCGCGCGCAGCTTCAGCAGAAGCGGCTACGTAAACATTGCCTTCGTTATCGTAGAAGGCCGGAATACGGTGACCCCACCACAGCTGACGGGAGATACACCAGTCCTGAATGTCGCGCATCCAGGAGAAGTACATGTTTTCGTACTGCTTAGGCACAAACTTGATGTCGCCGTTTTCAACCGCTTCAATCGCTGGTTTGGCCAGTGTTTTGGCATCGCAGAACCATTGGTCGGTCAGCATCGGCTCGATCACAACACCACCACGGTCGCCGTAAGGTACGGTCATGGCGTTTTCTTCGATCTTAACCAGCAGGCCTTTCTCTTCCATCTCGGCAACGATCGCTTTACGGGCGGCGAAGCGCTCCATGCCACGGTATTGTTCCGGGATGTAGGTATCCATCTCGTCGTTAACGGAGCCATCGGTGTTGAAGGTCTGGGCTTCTTCACGGATGTCGGCGTTCAGGGTCAGGATGTTCACCATCGGCAGACCGCAGCGCTTGCCCACTTCGTTATCGTTGAAGTCATGTGCTGGCGTGATTTTTACGCAGCCGGTGCCTTTCTCCATATCGGCGTGCTCGTCGCCCACGATAGGAATACGACGGCCTACCAACGGCAGCTCAACAAACTTGCCGATCAGATCTTTATAGCGCTCATCTTCCGGGTTAACTGCGACGCCGGTATCACCCAGTAGAGTTTCCGGACGAGTCGTACCGACCACGATGTGGTCTTCACCAGCAGCGGTTTTAACGCCATCGGCCAGCGGGTAACGCAGGTACCACATCTTGCCTTTAACTTCTTTGTTCTCAACTTCCAGATCGGAGATCGCGGTGTGCAGTTTCGGATCCCAGTTCACCAGACGTTTGCCACGGTAGATCAGGCCTTCGTCATGCAGACGGATAAAGACTTCCTGTACCGCGTGGTAGAAGCCGGAATCCATGGTGAAACGCTCGTTTTCCCAATCCACAGAGTTGCCCAGACGACGCATCTGCTGGGTGATGGTGCCGCCGGACTCTTCTTTCCATTCCCAGATCTTCTCGACGAAGGACTCGCGGCCCAGATCGTAGCGGCTTTCGCCGGTTTCAGCGGCCAGCTTACGCTCAACAACCATCTGAGTAGCGATACCGGCGTGGTCAGTACCCACAACCCAGAGCGCATTACGGCCCTGCATACGACGGTAACGGGTCAGCGCATCCATAATGGTGTGCTGGAAGGCGTGGCCCATGTGCAGACTACCCGTGACGTTTGGCGGCGGAATCACGATGGAATAAGCATCACCTTCGCCGGACGGGCGGAAGTATTTGTTCTCTTCCCAGTTCTGATACCAGGTGCGTTCAATCTGTTCGGGTTGGTAAGTCTTTTCCATGGAGGTCTGGTTCACCGCTAATCAGGTTGGCTGCCTGCTGAAAGGTCAGAAGGACACAGGCGGGCAGCGAACGGAAATTGTTAGATCGTACTGGAGACTGTTTCGGACTCGATACGGATCAGTACTTGATAATCGGTCGATTATACATGGCGTTTAAGGCTGTGATAACCGCCTGTAAGGGGCTGTACGATAAAAATGATTGGCGCAAAATGTTGCGGCTTCAGCGCCGCATATCGTGACGGTTCAGTGCGTAGCCGCGCTCTTTATAAAAACGCCAGTCATCACGTTTGGCTTTGAGCAGATTTTCCTGCTGGAAAACGATCTCAGCGACGCGCTCGAAACGGCTGAAATGATCCGGCACATGGTGGCAGAGGTTGATCATTACATCATGGTGGTGGGCGCAGTCTTCACTATGCCCGATCGCCACCGGTACTTCCTGAATTTTCTCATCGACGACCATCAGGTGCGGGATAAAGCTGTCCGGGCGGAATTCCCATAACAAACGGTCGATCTCTTTAGCCTGAGCCTCATCCGCTGCCTGAATATAGATCTGATGCCCTTTGCGCAGCACCTTCTCGGTCAGACGACAGACAAAGTTGAGCTGAGCTTCAGGCTCTGTGGCAGGCAGAATGTAGAAATCGACTTGAGTCATGGCGGGTATCCGGTTGTTGCTGGCGTGGGCTGTGGGGCGATTATATCAGAGGCGTCGGGTGCACGAACCCTGATGGATGACCAGTGGTCACGGAACAATGATGGCTGAACGAAAAAAACCGCGCTTAGAAGCTAAGCGCGGTTTTGTTTCGTACTGCCGTTTTACAAGTAGTTATTCAGCTTTAGGCAGCCGCTTTGTGTAAAACGTTATTCGGCTTTTGACAGCAGATACTGAGTCAGCAGAGGTACCGGACGACCGGTGCCGCCTTTCTCTTTACCGGAGTGCCAAGCAGTGCCTGCGATATCCAGGTGCGCCCAGCGATAGTCTTCGGTAAAGCGGGACAGGAAGCAGGCTGCTGTAATGGTTCCCGCCGGACGGCCACCGATGTTGGCCATATCGGCAAAGTTGGAGTCCAGCTGCTGCTGATATTCTGCCCAAAGTGGCAGGTGCCAGGCTTTATCGTTGGCATCGATACCGGCTTCCAGTAGCTCGGCAGCCAGATCATCATCGTTTGCCAGCAGACCGGTAGCGTGATGGCCCAGACCGATAATGCAGGCGCCGGTCAGTGTGGCGATATCCACTACGGTTTCCGGATTGTATTTACCGATATAGGTCAGGGCGTCGCACAGTACCAGGCGGCCTTCGGCGTCCGTATTCAGGATCTCAACGGTTTTACCGGACATGGTGGTGACAATATCGCCCGGCTTGGAGGCATTGCCTGCCGGCATGTTTTCTACTGCGGCAACCACGCCAACCACGTTAACTTTTGGCTTCAGCTGCTTCAGTACCGCCATGGTACCCATGACACTGGCGGCGCCGCACATGTCGAATTTCATTTCGTCCATGCCTTCGCCCGGTTTCAGACTGATACCACCGGTATCAAAGGTGACGCCCTTGCCGACCAGTACGTGAGGTTTGGCATCGCCATTGCCCTTGTATTCCATCACCACCAGACGAGGTGCTTCGACACTGCCTTTGGCCACGGACAGCAGAGAGCCCATACCCAGCTCCGCCATCTGGTTTTCATCCAGGATGGTCAGGGACAGCTCATCAAAATCTTTTGCCAGCTCTTCCGCCTGTTGTGCCAGATAAACCGGCGTACAGATATTGCCCGGCAGGTTGCCCAGTGTTCGGGTCAGGTTCATGCCTTCACCAACAGCAGCACCGGTATCCAGTGCTTTCTGTACTGCTCCTTCGGCACCGGGAACGGACAGGATGATCTCTTTAAGTGCCGATGGGGCGGCCTGTTTACTCTTCAGCTGATCAAACACGTATAGCGTGGTAACCGTGTTTTCTGCCAGCAGGCGGGCTTTCCAGTTCAGGTCGCGGCCTTTGATCTCAACATCTTCCAGACTCAGGGCCAGAGAAGTGATTTTGGTCTCTTTAACGGCCGTGATCAGATTTTTGATCAGGGTGCGGAATTTACCGTCTTTCAGTTCATCTGCTTTGCCGGTGCCAACCAGCAGCAGGCGGCCGTTCAGCTCACCGGCCTTTGGCAGCAGTTGGGCCTGGCCAAATTTACCGGTGAAATCCCCCAGCTCCAGAATGTGGCTGATCGCTCCGCCACTGGCTTTGTCCAGCTGTTGTGCATTGTTGCCCATAGTCGCGTCGGCACCGATAAAGACGATACGGCAATCAGCGGATAGTTCGGATAGTGCTTGAGTTGTAGCGTTAAAGGACATAAAAACCCCACTCGAAAATGATTACGGGCAAGACAAAAGCAGTCTGTTATTAGATAATTTGCCCGTTTGTCTCAGTAGTATATGGTGACTGCTGACAGTTTACGCAATGCCTGATGTAACGGAAAGAAGTACAAGTGTGTCCTCCGTTGTTATGAATGTTCATATTTTAAGTCTCCGGACTTATGTTTTTTCTTGGGAGCTGCCTTTTGATCCTGTTTCGCTATCTGGTCCGTGAGGTTCTGCTGACACTGGCTGCAGTATCCTTCATTCTGTTGTTGATCATTCTGGGTAGCCGATTTATCAGTTTGTTTAATGATGTTGCTGAAGGGTCGTTGTCACTGGATTTTCTGTGGACCTTGCTCGTATTGCAGCTGCCTTCCATTCTTGAACTGATCCTCCCTCTGGGTTTCTTCCTCTCAGTTATGCTGACCTATGGTCGTCTCTATCAGGAAAATGAGATCGGCGTGCTGATGGCCTGTGGCTTTTCACCAAACCGGCTTTTGATTTATACCCTGTTTACGGGACTTTTAGTGGCTTCTATTGTGGCCAGTTTCAGTCTTTGGCTGACGCCGTGGAGTGAAGCCAGGGTCTCGCAAATTCTTGATGAGCAGAAACAACGCGTTGATTTTTCAACGATTAAGGAAGGACGCTTCCAGGAGTTTTCCGGTGGGCAAGTGGTGTATACCGAAGAGCTGACAGATGCGAATACGAAAATGCAGAATGTTTTTTTGTCCCAGCAAATAAAGGGAGAAAAAGGCGAACACCGGACGGTAAGCTACAAAGCGGAGCAGGGTTATCAGTATTTAGATGAAGGTACTGGTAGCCGTTATCTGGTTCTGGAAAATGGGAGCCGAACAGAAGGGCAGGCCGGATTTGGAGATTTCTCAATACTGACTTTTGAACGTTATGCGGTTCGAATGGCGGAAAAAAAACAGGTGGCCCCTAGTGTAAAGGTTCGCCAGTTACCTTTGGATAAAATATGGGGATCAAACCAACGAGCTCATCAGGCTGCGGTTCAGTGGCGTTTTTCTCTACCTCTTATGGTTATCGTGGTTACTCTTATCGCAGTTCCCTTAAGCTATGTTCGCCCTCGTCAGGGGCGTTTCGCCAAGCTATTTCCCGCCGTCTTTCTGCATATTTTCTATTTGAGTGGTCTCATATCAGTGCAGGGAATGATTGAAAAGGGAAAATTGAACCCAGCTGTTGGTCTTTGGCCAGTGCATTTACTATTTTTGATCATTGCTGGATATATGCTGTTTAAAGAACCTCTTTTGCATGCGCTGAGAACAAGCAGGCAAAAGGAAAAAGCCGTATGAAAACTATAGATGGCTACATAGCTAAAAGTGTATTTGGAGCTGTATTGGTTGTTCAGGTACTGCTTCTTGGTCTTGATATGATGCTGGCATTGGTTAATGAGCTGGATAAGCTTAATGAAACCTATCAGCTTGGTAATGCACTTTATTACGTGATGTTGAGCGCACCACGTCGTTTTTATGACTTAGTACCTGTTGGTGTGATGGTGGGGGCCTTAATTGGCCTTGGAAGTTTAGCCAGTAACAATGAATTAGCCGTTATTCGGGCTGCAGGGGTATCAATCACCCGAATTATCTGGGCGGTAATGAAGCCCATGTTGATGATCATAGCAGTGACCGCCTTTATTGGAGAATTTGTTTCTCCCAAGACCGCTGTTGATGCCGAAAATTATCGACTGATGAAACGTTGGGATACTAACCAGGCCAAAGGTAAGAGTGGTGTTTGGTTACGGGATGGCTCCGACTATTTTTATTTTCGCTCAATCAGAACGGATGGTCAGCTTTATGGAATTCAGCGTCAAAGCTTTTCTGCTGATGGTAAAACGCTGCTTTCTATCTCGGTAGCGAAAAGTGGTCAGTATGACTTTGAATTAAAGGGGTGGGTATTAAATGATGTGATCAGGACTCAGCTTGGAGCGCAGCGCGTCACAAGTGAGGCCGTGGGAACTGTTTTTTGGCCCAGTGATCTGAAGCCGGATCTGATGAAGGTGATCATTATTAATCAGCGCTATCTTGCACCTTCAGATCTTTGGAACTACACCCAATACCTCAAAGCACAGGGCTTAAAGTCTCATGAGCATGAGATGTCTTTCTGGCAGAAGGTGCTGATGCCATTTACGGTTTCATCGCTGGTGCTGGTGGCGGCATCCTTCGTTTTTGGTCCTTTACGTACCGCCCCTGCGGGGACCCGTGTTTTCAGTGGGGTCGTGGTCGGACTGGTCGTTAAATATATTCAGGATATTTTAGGTCCGGCCAGTGTCGTATATGGCTTTGATCCTGTCTGGGCTGTACTGACGCCAGCAATAGGCTGCGCGCTGTATGGTGTCGTTCTGATTCGCCGTACCGGATAAATTACTTTTACTTTTTGCTCTAAGCGCTAAGGCAGATAAATGACAACAAGTGGACGCCAGTTTCCAAAACAGACTTATACCCACCCCGCCGGGCTGGTACGTCGGTTAGGAGCGATGATGTACGATTTTCTGATTATTGTGGCAATCTGGATGCTGTTGGGTTTTGCCCGTCTGCCCTTTCTCCCTGACGGGGTTGATGCGATGAATGATCACGCAGGCCCGGGTTTTCAGAGTGTCCTGTTTTTGGTGACGTTCAGTTTCTTTACCTTCTTTTGGCGTCGCACGGGCCAAACTTTGGGGATGCAGGCCTGGCGTATCCGGATTCAGAACAGCGATGGACGGGCGATTACTCTGACCCAGTCGTTGATGCGCTTTTTCTCCGGTGCGTTCTCTCTGATTTGTCTGGGGCTTGGTCACTTCTGGATGTTATTTTCACCGTCTAAAAAGACCTGGCCAGACAGTTTCTCTGAATCTGA
This sequence comes from Oceanospirillum sp., assembly GCF_982874595.1. Classification (NCBI taxonomy): domain Bacteria; kingdom Pseudomonadati; phylum Pseudomonadota; class Gammaproteobacteria; order Oceanospirillales; family Oceanospirillaceae; genus Oceanospirillum; species Oceanospirillum sp. Next base: position 102,125 of record NZ_CEYNZH010000005.1, read on the forward strand.
GGTGGTTTATGTTCCTTCTGATAAAGAGATTGCGCGTCTGAGTGTTGGTGGTGAGGTTGCAGCTTCGCAGGGCGCTAAAGAAACGCGTAAGAATGGCAAAAAAAAGAGCTAAGCAGGCCTGCTTAGCTCGTCGCTATCATTTCTAATCTGATCACTTTTTATGCTGTGAGTTTAGCTGTTGGCCTGAATCCAGGCTTTCAGCTGAGCAGGCTGCAATACGCCTGACTGCCGGGCAACCTCTTTCCCGTTTTTAAATATCGCCAGTGTCGGAATACTGCGGATACCGAACTGGGCACCAAGCTGTTGTTCCTGTTCCGTATTAACCTTTGTCATTCTGACATAGGGCTCAAGTTCGGATGTCATTTTGGAAAATATAGGGCCCATCATCTGACACGGGCCGCACCACGGAGCCCAGAAATCCACCACAACGGGCAGATCTGAGTTGGCAATTACCTTAGCCATGGTTGCCTGAGTCAGGTTTTGTGGCTCTCCGGTAAACAAAGATTGCTTACATTTGCCACAATTAGGCCCGTCGGCCAGTCTGTTATTAGGGATGCGGTTCACGGCGCTGCAGTGAGGGCAAACGACGTGAGAGGATTGTTGCTCTGACATGATTTTTCCCATCGATAAGATCTGTTAGTTAAATCTTATATAAGGGTGGCGAAGTGATTTTCAACCACCCTTTTACATCAGCCGATGACTCTGCAGGCCGAATAAAGATTCGATCAGCTCAGGGCCTGCTCAAGTCTGAGAAGGTTTTCAATACATTGCTGGTGATCCAGCAGTAGTAGAGGCTGATTGTCAGAGCTTAAAGGCTGAATTCTGAGTTGGTCGCAAGCGGAGAACAGTGCTGCCGGCTGTATGCCGTACCCTTCTGTTAATGCGCCCTGCCGAAAGATAGCAAAGTTTAGCGGGGTCAGTTTCTGTTGGTTGGGTAGCCCCAGTTTCCCCAGACGGGCAAAACTGTGGGTTGGCTTGATATTAAGACCATCACCCAACGGCAAGTCTGTGAAGGGGACCAGTAACAGTTCTCCAATCAGGCTACCCTGTTCCAGTTTTTGTCTCAGCCATAGCGCCAGATTTTGCAGCTGATAGTGTTTCTGTTCTTCCTGAGACAAGAGCTGCCAGTCGAGTTGAGTCAGCTTTTCCAGAGGGCTGGCAAAGTAAAGCCATTCCCGAAGGTTGCCCTTCTGTTCTGTTGGGATGCTGGTCAGGCTTCTTGATATGAGGTGTTGATGCAGTGTCTGACAGGCATCGCTTGAATTGTTGGGCTGAAGTGAAAGCTGATAGTTCCAGACCTGGTTTTGCCACTCACGGCTGACGGCAAAAGGAATATTGGTTTTCAGTTGCTGAGCAAGAAAGCGGGATGGTGCGGCAGATAGTGACTGAGGTGCGTTACCGGATGTGAATTCTGAGGGGTTGTCGGATGAGTGAGAACCGAAGAGTTTTATGGCGCTTTGCAGCGGGAGTCGGCAGAGGTTGCCAAAACAGTCGCCCAGATCAAAAAGGGCAGAGCTCAGGTGTGACGATGAAGCAAATTCAAACGGATTAGCGGACGGATTCTGAGACAGCATGATGAAGTTCCTGGTTCTGTAATAGTCGTTCTTGAAAGTAAGGCTGAGATACTGATTGAGCGGTCATGGTCATAATTGTTTGCATCATGGTTTGGGTCTTCATGTTGGTAATCATCATAGGTTTCATAGTCGTATTCTCTTTATGGGTGTTGTTGGTCAATAAAAAAACCGGCAGGAGCCGGAACCCTATTGATAGCATGTCGCCCTGACGATAACAATACTGTGATAGCGCTATTTGGTTGCAGTGTGTTTACGGCACGGAATTAATAGGCAAAACCTATTGCAACGATCTGAAAGTTGTATTTCTCCAATCAACACCAGATCGATATAGTGAGTACATCAAGATTCGGCCCAGAAAGGCGCAAATAAGCTCTCGGTTTGGCCGAATAGAATGTTAAAAGATCCAGAGGCCGTAACGTGAGGCCTGATTGACTACCTGTAATGGAGAAACAAGATGCTAGAGAATCGTGAAGGTCAGAACGTTCCTGAGGTTACATTCAATACCCGCATTAATAATGAGTGGGTACAGTTAACGACAGCTGATCTGTTTAAAGGCAAGAATGTTATTCTGTTTGCTCTTCCTGGGGCGTTCACGCCAACGTGCTCCAGTACCCACCTGCCACGTTACAACGAACTGGCACCGGTTTTTAAAGCTCAGGGAATTGATGACATCATCTGCCTGTCAGTGAATGACCCCTTTGTCATGGATGCCTGGGCTGGCGACCAGAATGCCGAAAATATCTCTATGCTGCCGGATGGCAATGGCGATTTCAGCCGGGGTATGGGGATGTTGGTGAATAAGGGTGAGCTGGGCTTTGGTGATCGAAGCTGGCGCTATTCCATGCTGGTGCGTGACGGTGTGATTGAGAAGATGTTTATTGAGCCGGATCAGCCGGGTGACCCGTTTGAAGTTTCTGATGCGGATACCATGCTGAAGTATCTGGCTCCGGAAGCGGCAGCGCCGAAGCGTGTCACTCTGATCGGTAAGCCCGGTTGCAGCCACTGTACCCGAGCCAAAAATGCCCTGAAAGAACGAGGCATCAAATTCGAGGAGATCACAGTGGGTAGTCATGGTATTAGTCTTGCGACTTTACACGCGGTCTCAGGCCGGGGTACAACACCGCAAATTTTTATCGAAGGTGAGCACATCGGTGGTGCAGATGATCTGGATGCATGGTTAGCCAGTCACTGAGCCACGAGATGAACTCTGAGCATTTTGTCGGAGTCAATTGCTGAAAATAGCCCTACAGGTTCTCTGTGGGGTTATTTTTTTGGTTTCACAAGAAATTACTTATTGATGTAATTTGTCGCTTAAGAGATTTTTGATAAATTAGTAGACTAATTGTTTATCCTAAAATAGTGATAAACACTAAATAAATGCTTTTTTGCTGATAAACTTCACTCCTCTCTAAATGACGGCATCTCTTCTGCCGCTCTGTTCCGATTTCATACTGCAAGTGAGATTCCTATGTCAGCCCTGAGCAGAATTCTCTGTCCTGTTCTTAAACAACGTCTGATGAGTGCTGAAGCCGCCGCTGAATTGATTCCTGCTGGTGCCAACGTTGGCATGAGTGGCTTTACCGGCGCCGGTTATCCTAAGGCGGTGCCCGGTGCGTTAGCCGAGCGCATCCGAAAACTGAATGCGGCCGGGGGCACTCCTTTTAAGATTAATGTCTGGACGGGTGCCTCTACAGCGCCTGAGTTGGATGGTGCGCTGGCAGAGGTGGATGGTATTGAAATACGTCTGCCTTTCCAGAGCGATCCTATCTGTCGACAGCGTATCAATAATGGCACGATGGATTACGTGGACCTGCATCTGTCTGAAGTGTCCCAGTATGCCTGGTCGGGTTTTCTCGGCAAGATGGATATTGCCCTGATTGAAGTTGCCGGTATTCGCGAAGATGGCAGCCTGATTCCTTCTTCTTCCATTGGTAATAATAAAACCTGGATTGAGCAGGCCGACAAAATCATCCTCGAAGTGAACAGTAAGCAGAATATCAAGCTGGAGGGGATGCACGATATCTATTATGGCACGGCCCTTCCGCCAAACCGTAAACCTATCATGCTGACAAAGCCTTCAGATCGGATCGGTGAAGGTTGCTTCCATTGCCCGGCTGATAAGGTTATTGCTGTCGTAGAAACCAATGCTGCTGACCGGAACTCGCCTTTTAAAGCCCCTGATGCGGTCTCCCAGAAAATAGCCCAACATATTCTGGACTTTTTTAAACGTGAGATTGAACTTGGTCGTCTGCCCAAAGAGCTGCTGCCAATTCAGTCCGGTGTTGGCAATATTCCCAATGCGGTGCTTGAAGGTCTGGATGAGGGCCCCTTTAAGAATCTGACCGCGTTCACTGAAGTGATTCAGGATGGCATGCTCAAAATGCTTAAATCCGGCACCTTGAGTGTGGCCTCGGCAACTGCCTTTTCCTTAAGCCCTGACGGTATTAAAGAGTTCGATGACAACATTGATCTCTATCGCAACAAAATTATTCTGCGTCAGCAGGATATCAGTAACCATCCTGAGCTGGCGCGTCGCTTGGGGATTATCGCCATGAATGGCATGCTCGAATGTGACATCTACGGTAACGTTAACTCGACCCATGTTATGGGCAGCCGCATGATGAATGGTATCGGTGGCTCCGGTGATTTTGCCCGAAATGGGTATCTGTCGATTTTTGTGTCGCCATCTACGGCGAAAGAGGGTGCAATCTCATCTATCGTTCCGATGGTATCGCATGTTGATCATACGGAGCATGATGTGAAGGTCGTCGTCACTGAGCATGGGCTTGCGGATCTTAGAGGGCTGTCACCGCGTCGAAGGGCTCGTGCCATTATTGAAAACTGTGCGGACCCGGCTTATCGGCCTGCACTGCTTGATTATTTTGAACGGGCGCAACAGGCTGGCAGAGGCATGCATACTCCGCACCTGCTGGGTGAGGCTTTGAGTTGGCACCAGCGCTTTGAGGAACAGGGACATATGTAATGCCGCCTGGATCGGCAGATCATTGCGTAAGACAAAACGCCCGGTCAGAACCGCTTCTGATCGGGCGTTTTGCTATTGAACGTAGCAGGAATAACGTTGTGCTTAGTTCTGACCCATCAGAAGGCCGATGGCATTTCCAAGAGTTTCGCTGCGCTCCGGGTTGCGGAACTGAGCGATAATCAGAGTTCGTAGGCCCGGAACAAAAATCAGGTCCCGCACGATCTTAATAAAGGCCTGATCACCGGTTGGGCAGCTGGCCAGTTTTTCCAGATAAGGTTTCAGCAGTTCCGGATTCTCCAGAGATTCCCAGCAGCGTGCAGCAATGACTGTCAGAATCTCGATATCATCACTGTGAGGGCTGGCCAGAACATCTCTGATCAGATCATCACGCAGACCTTTTGCCTGACTGTGGCCGACGCCACGAATCGCAGCGGCCAGTGTCAGGCGGTCTGCTTCCGGATCGGCAATCAGCTTTTCGGCCCGTTCGCAGATTGCAGCGGTCAGTTTGTGATCAATGCTTTCGTTTTCCAGGCAGCGGCACAGGGCGCTGAAAGGGATATCCGGGAAGGATTCGATATGTTTTGTCAGATCCCCTGCGTTATCCTGCTTTTCAAGACGAACCGTAAAGTCCGCAATCCCCTGAAGACCCACATCCTCCCAGTCATCCATATCGCGCTGGCCCGTGAAATACTCTTCGGCCTGATCATGAAAACGTGAGGCAGGCTGGCCCAGAGCCAGTTTGGCTTTCGCGTTGAAGATCGCAATGCGTTCCTGATCCGGTGTAAACGCCAGCGGGTTATCTTTCATCAGGTTTTGTGCTTGCTGGTTTTCTTCAGCGGACATGTCTTTAGCGTTCTGGCCGATGGTCTCCAGCAGGCGCTTCAGGAAGTCGTCCCGGGCTGCCTGAATGATGAAGCCCTGTTCGTCCAGAGGAAACTGAAGAAACCAGATAAAGTGTTGTTCAGGCGCTTGCGGATACCAGAACAGAATGCCCAGCCGGGCGTGATACATATAAGGCTGTGGATAGGGTAGTTCGCACTGTTCAAAGCGGGAGAAGGTATTGGCAGACACCAGAGAGACCCGACGGCCCATATCGAACACGCGAAGGTTAGCCCCGGTTTTGTCGAGAAAGTCGGTGAGGGTAGTGATGTCAGACATAGAGCTTCCTGTTTTGAAACAATGAAGGATCAGATCATGGTTTTTCTGCGGTTGCAGAGATTACTGCTTTTGGCTTGAATTCTCCAGTCTGCAAGGGTGTTAGAACAGGCTTTTATCAGCTTGCAGTGCGAGGCTGTTTATTTTGAGATGTATCGTGGCTGGTTAAAAAACAAACAGTTTTCTACAGGCATGATAATCTCTGAGGTTAATCTGGTTGTCCCATAATTATCCACAGCTGTTTACCGGATAGCTGTGTATAGTTGGGGTTTCCTGTCACAAAAGATACTTGGGGGAGCAGGCTGGGCTAATGACCTGACGGTTCGAACAAAAAACCAACTAAAACAGCGAATTAATGTGTTTTTATATCCAGTGTTTTTCCCTTGGCCACTAAAGCTGTTCCGCGTTTTATCCGTTTGCGAAGCCGTGCATTTAACGGAAATAACAGTATACTCCCCGGTAAGTACCAAGCTATCCATGGGTTTATCCACAGGGCGTAGATTGTTTTCAACAGTACAGAGTTTTCCACAGTTCAAAACGGTTTAGGTCGGTCATAAAGAGATAATTAGCTATGAGCTCAGCGGACACGCACCACCACATCCGTATTATTTTGCATGGTAAAGAAGCACAAAATATTGCCTTGCGGGATGCTGTGCGTCTGTTGCGTGATCACAGATATAAAATTGATGTTCGTGTTACCTGGGAAGAGGGCGATGCCCGTCGATTGGCTAAAGAAGCACGTCAGTTGGGCGTGGATACGGTCGTTGCTGCAGGTGGCGACGGTACAATTAATGAAGTGGTTAACGGGCTTATGGCTGCCGATGCCCGGCTTGAGATGCCGTCATTGGGTGTCATTCCTTTGGGGACAGCCAATGACTTTGCCGTTAGTTGCCGTATTCCCCTAGCTCCGCTCGAAGCTCTGATGCTGATTACGGAAATTGCACCTGTCGCGGTCGATCTTGGGCGGGTTAATCAGCGCTACTTTATGAACCTGGCATCGGGTGGTTTTGGGGCTCAAATCACGACGGCCACCCCGGATGAGCTTAAACGGGCTTTAGGGGGACTTGCTTATCTGATAACCGGAATGAGTAAGTTCACCAGTATTGCCGCGGTAGAAGGACATATAAGAGCACCTGATTTTGATTGGCAGGGGGCATTTATGGTGCTGGGGGTTGGCAATGGTCGGCAGGCTGGCGGGGGGCATGAGTTATGTCCGGATGCGCTGCTTGATGATGGCTTACTGGATCTTAATCTGCTGCCCAAAAGCGACCAGCAGACCCTGACCGATACCTTACAGTATTTTATGCTGAATGATGGTTCTGTTCTGCAGCGGCAGATGATTCATCGTCGTGTGCCCTGGCTGGAGATTGAAGCGGAACAGGAGATGAATATTAATATCGATGGCGAACCGGTATCCGGTAAGCAGTTCCGGTTCGAAGTCCATCCTGGAGCATTGAAGATGCATCTGCCGCGTAAGGCGCCTTTGCTGAGTGTGAATGTCGGGGATGAAAGCTTTATATAATCAATAAAAAAACCGGTACTGGCCGGTTTTTTTATTGTCAGCTCGAATGACGGGAGAATCAGTTTTCTTTTTCCAGTTTGTCATTGATAAAAATAATCGCATCATCAATGGCTTTTACTACCTGCTTGCGCATCATCAGATAGTCTTCACTTTCCATATAAAAACCCATATCCACCTCAAAGCGGAAATATTGAGTCGGTAAATTATTCAGCGCTACACAAGCGATATCTTCTACATAGCCTTCTTCGTAACCGGTCAGAAAACCCCGTTCGGTCAGTTCTTCCAATACCAGTTTTTCATAATAATTTTGCACATTATGAAACATCATAACCATTCTCCGGCAGTCAGGTCTTACTTATCCCTTAAGGTTTATATCTGATGCTCCTGCTTCTCTCTCAGAATAGTCCTTTAGGTTTTGTTGTGCATTAATTGTCGTTGATTCGGCAGGTTTTATCCCGAGGGTTAACCGCTGTAGATTAAGGATTCTGCTTGTTCAATATGATCCGTCAGACCCTGTAAAATCAAGGTGTCACCGGCTTGCAGCTTAAAATCGGGTTCTGGTGTTTCTATGTCTGTATCGTCCCGGTTGATCCGTAGTACCTGAACCTGACAGCCCGCCAGATTCAGCTCTGCAATGGTTTTTCCCTGAGCAAAGCAGCTATCGCTGATCTGAACCGGGTGCAAACGAACCAAGGGATTACCCTCTTTGTCCAGAAGCTGAGAAAGTCGGCCGTGGAAATAGCCGTGTAATAACTGATAGCGCTGTTCTCTTGCCGTCTGAACCATTCGTGCGATGCGCCGGAAAGGAATCTGCATCTGGGTCATGACATGGGTGACCAGCATCAGACTGCCTTCCAACGCTTCCGGAATGACCTCGGTAGCGCCTTCCTGCTTTAGGTCTTCCAGGTGACTGTCATCCTGGGTACGAACGACAACAGGTATCTCATGGCTCAAAGCCCGCACACTGCGCAGAATAGACAAGGTTTGCTCGTATTCGTTGACCGTGATCACTACCAGACTGGCTCGGTGCAGGCCTGCGGCTTCCAGAACCTTGCGGCTTGATGAATCTCCGAAAAAGATGTTTTCGCCACCTCCGGTTGCTTCCTGAACCCGGATAGGGTCGTTGTCCAGTGCCAGAATCGGTAGCTTTTCTTTACGCATAAAGCGGGCAACGGTCTGGCCAACACGGCCGAACCCACAAACAATAATGTGTCGGTCCAACTCTGAGGTGGCTTCAGCCAACTCTTCGGAATTATGCGGTGGGGGTTCTTCGTAGGGCTTGTTGGGGAGCAACCGTTGGCAGATCTTGGCGTTATAGCGAATCAGGAACGGTGTGACTGCAATCGAGAACACAATAATTGCCACCACCAGACTGGCGATCTCCGCTTCCAGCAGGTTGTTCGCCAGTGCTAATGTCAGCAGAGCAAAACCAAATTCGCCACCCTGAGCCAGCACCAGCCCCGTCCGTATGGCGGTTGATCTGTCTTTGCCAAGCATTTGAGCCAGAATTGTGATCAGAATAGCCTTAGAGAGTACTAATCCGATACTGCCCAGAAGCACCCAATGGAGGTTGCTGATCAGCACCTGATAGTCCAGCTGCATACCGACAGTAACAAAGAAAAGGCCCAGAAGAATATCTCGGAAGGGGCGAATATCCGCTTCGATCTGATGTTTAAAATGGCTCTCCCCGAGCATCATGCCGGCAAGGAAAGCGCCGAGCGCCATAGAGAGCTCAAGAGCATGAGTGATCCAGGCCGCAGTCAGGGCTACTAAAAGCACTGTCATCACAAAGAGTTCTTCAGAGCGGGTTTTGCTGATCTCATGAAAGATAAAGGGCATCAGCCATTTGCCGACCGCCAGCATGGCTGCAAACAGGGCGACACCTTTAAGCAGGATCAGGCCGATAGCCAATGAGAAGCTATTGTCACTGGTGCCCGCCAGAGCAGGAATCATAATCAGGAAAACAACCGCTGCCAGGTCCTGAAACAAGAGCACTCCGATCGCTGAGTGACCATGATTGCTGTTCAGTTCGTTCCATCGGGTCAGCTCTTGAGTGACGATCGCGGTGGATGACAGGCCTAAAGCCCCGGCAATAATCAGAGAGGCCTCAGAGCTGAGCCCCAATAGATAATGCAGAATCGACCAGAAGAAGAGGCTACAGAGAATAACCTGGCTACTACCCAATCCGAAAACCGTTTTACGCAGGGCGTTCATCTTGCCCAAAGAGAATTCAAGACCGAGGGAGAAAAGCAGAAAGACCAAACCGAATTCAGATAAAAAGTGCAGATCATCAGGTTTTGGGATTAGCTGGAAAGCGTGGGGGCCGATTAAAAGCCCGACCATCAGATAGCCCAGAACCGGAGGGAGTCGCAGGCGGCGCAAAAGCGCGGTGGATACGACAGATCCTCCCAGAATGATCATCACCTGATTGAAATAGTTAGCACTGTCTAGCATCTGCATCCTTAGGCTGAAGCCCTTCCTTTTAATGTTTTTAGCGGTCTTACGGATAAACTGTCAGCTCATTATCGGTCATTGAAATAAGATATCACTTCCGCGAAGCACTGTACTGAAACCTAAAAGGTTAGATTAGCATGACCAGGCTGCAAAAGGTGCTGTGAGTTTTTCTGCCGCGTATGCATTGAGTACCGGATGCCAGGCAGGCCTCTGTCTGCTTATCTTCGATAAGGTACCTAGCGGGTATTCATTTTGTACGGGTTGCTACCGATGACGAATAACGGTTGAATTTCTTGCAAAGGATTGAACAGGCGGTGCTGCCCTGATAGTTTTTTCATACCTATCGGTAAGATGATAGATAGCCCGGCTTACGCTAAGATGGGCGACACGCCCGATAAAAATAACAACAGGTGTGAGGCAGACGGAGATTGCATAACTGGAAAATGCTCGGACGGTCTTGCCGATCTGATGCAGAAAATAACAATTAAAGAAAAAGTTGCAGTTAACTTCTGCGACTTATTTAGGGTCAAGATGAATAAAAACAATAACTCATCCACAGCGGAGCGTATTCTGGATATTGCCCAGGATCTGCTGCAGCGTCAGGGTTTTAACGGCTTTAGTTATCAGGATATTGCCGAACGGGTCAAAATTCGTAAGGCAAGTATTCACTATCATTTTCCTTCCAAAGGCGACCTGGTTGTTAGTCTTTGTGCGCGCTACGTGGATCAGTTTCTGGAGCGCCTGCACCAGCTGGATCGAAAGCACGAATCCTGCCATGCCCGACTGCGGGACTTCACTCAGATCTACAGCCGTATCATCAAAGATAAAGAGAAACTTTGTCCGGTGACCATGTTGTCGGCCGAGATAGAGGCTTTACCAATCCAAGCCAAAGAGCATCTTCAGCGCTTTATCAGTGAGACGGAACGCTGGATCGGACAAACCCTGGAACAGGGCAAACGGGCCCATGAACTTCAGTTTTCCGGTGGTTTTCAGTCTCAATCGCGTATTATTCTGGCGACGCTTCAGGGCGCTATGCTGGTGGCAAGAGCTTCCGGTGATCGGGGGCATTTTCAGGGGATCGCTGATGATCTGCTGCGCCAGCTTCAGTTCAACCCGGCAAGACCGGTGGCACCAGCCGCATCGCAAACGCTGGTCCACGCCTGATAAAACCTGTTTCTGATCCATCCTGCTGCACAGCTCTCAATACTTGTATGAGATCTGTGCAGAAGCTATTTTCCCTGACTATTCCCCTGCTTCCCCTTTCGGTATGATGCACAGCAACGCATGTTCTGAAGGAAGAGGTTTTCAATGAGCGATCAGCCTGAGTTAGCGGTAGATTGGGACAGTCAGATACTAAGGGATGCAGCGATAGCGCTGTTTAAAACCGAACGTATTCACCGGGATGTTTATACCTGGCCGCTGATCAGTGAACTGCTGGGTCTTGAGTGGATCAGTCAGAGCGATGGGAGCGGGAATTATACCTTAACGGTCAAAGGCCGCCATCAGTACCCTAAGCTGCTGGACCAGAATTTACCTCAATGGCAAGAGCTGGCGCTGTCTGGTATGAGCATGCAGGATGAAGAACGTGATGCATTTATGCGCCGTTTGGAGTTCATTCGTACGAATACCCGTTTCGACCTGCCGGTATGGATCAATCGTAAAAGCTACAACACACTTTACGGTGGTGATGAGCAGGCCGATATATCTGACGATCTGCAGGCACTCCTGCCGAAATACCGTATCAGTGAAGATGCCGTACTGCGAATCCGTGGTACGACAGATATGCATCTGGTGCGCAAAATGCTGAAGCCGATCCGTTTAGGGCCGATTCTTCAATTGATGTCCCATGCCACTATTCCTGAACGGGACGTGATGGAGCTGACTGAGGTTGATGGCGAGCAACCCTACATGGTAATGACCGTTGAGAACCTGTCTGTCTTTACAGATATGGATATTCCGGACCATCTGATGCTGATCTGGGCACCGCTGAATTACCCTGATCTGGCCATTAAAGTGCTGAAGATGATTCCTCAGTATGTGCCTCATATACACTTTGGTGATCTTGACTCCAGTGGTTTGGCGCTGGCAGATCATATTGCTGATGAAACGGGCCGACCGGTACGTCGCTTTCTGCCGGAATTCTGGCAGGAATATGTCAATGAATATGCTCAGCCCTGTGCCGATAAAGCGATTAAAGGCTGTAGTTGGCAGCAGGCTATCAGCTCGAACGCCTTGATCCGAAAATTGATGCTGCGTAAAGAGTGGTTGCCGCAAAGTGCACTGTTATTAGATCCCCGCCTGAAAAGTGAGCTGTCTGCCCTGATGAACTGAGGCCTGCTGTAGGCCTTCGTGTAGCCCTTGGCATGTGCCTGACATTCTTTTGACTTGTTTTGTTTACGGAACCCTTGGTTGACTAGGGTTCCGCATCTCTTTATCCCTCTGCGGCTGATAAATTGTTTTTGTAAGCGAACTCCGTTACTTTCAATAAGAGGGTGTAGATGGTTGTTCTGCTCAATTTCCGGAGTCGCTTATGAAAGATAACCTGTCCATGACCGAGCATACGGATGCTTCCCCTGCTTGCGGGGCCTCAACCTCAACGGCTTGGAAGATACTCATTGTTGATGATGACGCGGCAGTTCATCAGGTGACCAAGATGGTCATGTCCGGCTTTCAGTTTGACGATAAGCCGGTGCAGTTCATCAGTGCATACAGCGGTATAGAAGCGTGCCAGGTAATGGATCAGCACTCTGATATTGCACTGGTCCTGCTGGATGTGGTTATGGAGGATGATCAGGCTGGATTGATGGTTGCCAGCTATATTCGTGAGACCTTGGGTAATCACCGTGTTCGTATTGTGATGCGAACAGGGCAGCCGGGTCAGGCACCGGAAGAAGAAGTGATTCGCCGCTATGATATCAATGATTACAAAGATAAAACTGAACTGACCAAAACTAAGCTTGTTACCCTGTTCTTTTCTGCCTTGCGCTCCTATCGCGATATTAATGATCAGCCGGCCGCAAATGAATCCTCTGGCCACGCTGTCTCCTTTCTTCAAAAACCTGATGCTTTGCCCTCAGATATACTTATTTCGGGTATGGCCCACGAAATTGGTACCCCTCTGGGGGTTTGTATCAGCAGCCTCAGTTACCTGCAGGAGCTGTTGAATGGCCTGACAGATGCTGCTGAAGACGGTCGCTTAAGCTCAGAACAGTTAAAAACAGAGCTGGCTTCCAGTCGTGAGGCTGCCCAGTTGACCTGGGATAATCTCCAGCGCTCTGCGGAATTGGTGAAAAGCTTTAAAGCGATCGCAACGGACAAATCAACGGCTTTGGTAAGCCATTTTAATCTTGGTACCTTATTGCAGGATATTGTCAGAAGTCTGCAGCCTGAGATACGTAAGAAAAACCTCCGTGTGGATGTGTCCTGCCCAGATAATCTGAAAGTATCTTCGGATGCCGGTGCGTTAACTCAGATTCTGTCAAATCTGATTCTTAATAGTCTGACGCATGGCTTTATTGATGTGTCGCCTGAGCAAGAAAACCGTATTGCTATAAAGGTGGCACGGTCCGGAAAGTTTTCTGACGCTGAGGGCGTAGGGGTGATTGAGTTGTTCTATCAGGACACCGGTATCGGAATTCCACCCGAGAATCGGGAAAAAATATTTGAAGCCTTTTTTACTACCCGGGCGAAAGAAGGGGGAACTGGAATTGGTTTGTCGGTTGCCCGGGAATTGGCCCTCAAACGATTGGGCGGACAACTGGAGCTGCTGAATACCGATTCCGGTACAGGGTTTCGGTTGGAATTCCCAATGGATATTTCGGATTAAAACTTGTTGTGCTGGTAGAAGGCACTACATTAGATTTTCTGTAGACTAAAGGATTAGACAAGCTATTCGGGCTATGGTTATCTATGTCGTTACCCGAGGCAAGGAGCAAGTGTTGATGAAAGCATCAAAAGAGATCACTTGGTATAAATCCGGCCTGCATCAGAAGCCGGTGCGTGCATCGGTACCTCAACGGAAATGTCATCAGCGTTCTGCTATATCATCATCTGTCGCTTCTGCGGATAATTCGTCGCCACCTGCATCTCCGATGCCTTATTACGTCGCTTCTTCTGCCGTTGGTCTGGTGCTTTATGGCATTTTTACCCTTTTTCAGGGGCCGACGGGTCTGCAGACATCGATGTCGGATGAGTGTCATTATCTGAGCCACCTGGGTCTGGCTGGCCAATACCAACAGCAAAAAGATGGTTCAGCCAGCTGCCAGAGTCAGGTGCGATATCTTGGCGCGAACAATCAGCACACTCTACGCTATATGGCGAAAGGCAGCGAAGGGACAATAGAAGAGATGCGGGTCAGCCTGCGCCTGGGAGAGTATGGTCAGGCTGGTGCGATTGATGAGCTGATCCGGTTTGGCCAGAGTTTATCTTTACCCGTGCTCGGACACACGATGCCAGCAGACGTTGGTCAGTATCTGCGGGATGGGCATGTTGGTCACTGGGATTTCTCTCGGGCCAGTCTTTACATCGAGCGTCATCACTACCCGGTTCAACGGGCAACGGCTTCAAGTATTGAAGCCCGTGATTTCGAAGATATTGAACTGGTATTCCGTAAAAACCGCGTTCATTAAAAACGGCCTCTGTCCCCGCATTCTTTTTATTTTCGTTTGTCAGGTCTGCGGAGGGTTTTGCCGGTGTTCCATTTCTTTCTGATCTGCAAGTATTCCCATGCCATGACTGATCGCCTGAGCCAGGGCCCTGAAGGTTGCATAGTGGCTATCCGACAGGCTTTTGCCGGAACCTTGTGTGTCCGCGTATAAAATACCTGATACCTTTCCCCGGAGCATGATGCTGGAGAGTACAAACTCCTCCGGATTATTCAGATGTTGCCACAGCCCCTCCGGCAATTCCGGAATATAGCGCGTAAGATTCTCTTTTTTCACCCAGAGCGCAGCCTGTTTTTGCAGCAGCTTACCAAAAAGATGCTGGTTATCAGCTGTCAGCGTCATTTTTGCGAAAGGTGTATTGTCCTCAAAACCCTTGGCATAAAGCCCTTTTACACTGCCGTGACTGCGGGACTTCATAAAGAGAATACAGCGGGTCAGGCCCAAATCGAAGTGCAGTACCTGACTGGCCCCGTCCATCATTTGATGAATGGAGAAAACCTGCTGCTGCTTTACGGTTTGCAGGTAATAGAGTTTGAACAAGGCGGTCTGAACCGCTTGGCTCTTATCTTGAGTGACGGTCTTCGGAGCACTGTCAGACGTCTTCGGTTTGGGAGTTCTGACTTTCTTCACCGGAGCAGGTTGCTGCTCTGATTTTTGGTCAACCGGCTTGAGTGGCTCTGAGGGAACCCGAACCGGTTTGAGCTCTGCGCGGACTCTTGTATCGCTGGAAAGGTCCGCATAGCGCTTGGACTTCTTATTTTTTTCGGTCTTGGCTTTTTTACGCACTGACCGCTTTGGCAGAGGGGGATGCAATAGCTTGACTGCGGGTAGCCAAACGCCATCCAGACGATGACTGGCAGAGCACAGTACGGCATTCCGGTGGAGTAACGGCACCACATTATCCAGGTGTTGATGCAGATAAGTGGCGATCATGCGTTCTATGCGCTCAGTTTTTGGGCTAAACCAGTTGACTGAGGCGTTGAGAGCCAGCCAGTGCGCAAGGACAGAGGCTGTCCAGGGCGTTTGAAGAAAATGCCCCACATGACGGGGAATTTCCGGGGCTATCTCTTTTCGCCAGGCGCATTTGGCCATTGCACCTAACATTGCGGCTTTAGCTCCCAGAAGCTGATTCAGATTGCTCTGGGTGTATTCACTCAGGTGCCAGTCTTTCAGCATGGTACGGGTCAATTGTTGGGTTGTGCAGCCCATTAGCTCCTGTTCGACCCGGCTGCGGCTTTCACCAGTTTGCACCCTTTTTTCGATCGCATGATAGGTTTTAGGCGATGCCAGAGACAGAAGCCAAAAAACAGAACTTAAGCGAAGAGATATCCAGTAGTGGCTCTCGCCGGTGCCCGGGTCTTTATGTTCTGCGATCTGGTAAGCCTGGGTTGCAGCATGCAAGCTGGTGTTCAGGGCTTGCAGAAAAGCGTTATGGGCAGTCTTTGCGGGATCAAAGCGGATATATTTTACTTTGCTCAGCATCGGACGAAGCTTATCCATCCCCAGCAGCGACAGTGCGTGGGGTAGGGAAAGTACATCATTTTCGGGATTTGTGCGTAGCTGACTCGCTTTGGCGATGAGCTGAAACGAGAGAACCGGATCATCAGAAATGACCTGTTCAAGATCCCGTAGGGAGGTATCGGAATCTTTCAGCATCTTTATCAGGCGGGCTCCTGTATCAGCCAACGCAGGCAGGGATACCTTTAAAAGCTCTTTTCGCCAATAGTTAAGTCCTGTGGCTGACGATGTGCTTGCGGCTTTTTCTGACATGAAGTTACCCAGAGTTCCGATGCATTGAACCGATTAAGGCCTGCTAAATACCGATAATTAATCGCATTGTAACTCAGATATCTGAAGGTTTGTTTATCTGGCTGGGCTTTTTATTCAGCGGATGAACAGACAAAAGAGATTAAGGTGGGCAGAAACAACAAAGGGCCTGAGTGGCCCTTTGCTGAATATTATGTGGCTTACGAAGCGTTCAGATTAGCGATTAGCCACCTGATCAAATTCTGCCTGAATTTCTTTAGATGGTTCAGGAGTTGCCAGACTTACCACATAGATCGCGATCCAGGCCAAGATGAAGCCCGGTACGATTTCATAAATGTCGAAGATACCACCGGTCAGTTGCTTCCAGACCACAACGGTTATGCCACCAACAATGATACCTGCCAGAGCGCCCATCATGTTCATGCGCTTCCAGAACAGAGCCAGAATCAGGGTTGGACCAAATGCCGCTCCGAAACCTGCCCAAGCATAAGATACCAGACCCAGTACGGAAGAATCCGGATCACGGGCCAGCAGCAAAGCGATTACCGCAATGCCTACTACCGCGATACGACCAACCATAACCAGTTCTTTCTGAGTCGCATCTTTGCGGAACAGAGACTTGTAGAAGTCTTCGGTCAGAGCTGAAGACGATACCAGCAGCTGGGAATCCGCAGTGGACATTACTGCCGCCAGGATCGCTGCCAGCAGAATACCGGCTACAACAGGGTGGAACAGAGCGTTCACCAGTACCATAAAGACAGTCTCGCCATCGGCAAGACCGGAATCCAGATAGCTTACGGCACCAAAACCAACAAAGCAGGCACCCAGCAGACTGATCGCAGTCCAGCTTGTTGCAATACGACGAGCCGTTGGAATGTCATCTTCGCTACGGATTGCCGCGAAACGCGCCAGAATATGAGGCTGACCAAAATAGCCCAGACCCCAGGCAACCAGAGAGATAATTGCGATAATGCCCAGAGGCTCGCCATCCATGCCGTTGAAGAGTGTCAGGAACTCAGGGTTCTTCGCTTCCATCGCAGCAAACGTGCCGGATACGCCACCGGTTTCGCCCAGCAGGATCACAGGAACGATGACCAGTGCCGCCGCCATCATCAGGCCCTGTACCAGGTCAGTCCAGGATACCGCCAGGAAGCCACCAAAGAAGGTGTAGGTGATGACAGCCAAAGTACCCACCAGTACCGCAGTGAAGTAATCCATGCCGAATACAGTCGCGAACAGCTTGCCGCCGGCAACCAGACCGGAGCTGGTGTAGAACAGGAAGAACAGCAGGATAAAGAACGCAGAGATAACACGCAGCAGGTGAGAGTTATCGCGGAAGCGTTTTTCAAAGAACTCCGGCAGGGTCAGAGAGTCGCTTGCCAGCTGGCTGTAAACGCGCAGACGGCCAGCAACGATCAGCCAGTTCAGCCAGGTACCCACCAGCAGGCCACCCGCCAGCCAGAAGGCTTCAAAACCGGCTGCTAAAGCGTAGCCCGGCAGGCCCAGCAGCAACCAGCCACTCATGTCAGAAGCACCGGCAGACAGCGCAGAAGGCCAAGGGCCTAAGCTACGGCCACCCAGAATATAATCGGAAAGATCTTGTGTTTTGCGGTAGGCGTAAATACCGATCCCCAGCATCAGGGCGATATAGACAACAAAGGTCCAGCCAACAATCGCGTTAGTTTCTACCATGGTAGTTTACCTTTATGTGCAGACTCTTTAGTTATTTTTATGGGCACACCGGATGGTGTTTAGACTGCCTCTACTTACGGAGGCTTATACCCAACGGGCTACACCGGACAGAATTGGGTTTAAGCGGCAAGCTAAGCCCAATTCAATGCAATGTAGCAGAACATTTACTGAGTAATATCTACAGAGGGTAGATGATTACTTCTGTTCTTGCCTCTTATGAGGCAATTACTTCCTGTGGGTGTCGTTTTCCCTGCGTGCAATTGGGATAAAAGCGACGTCGCGTGGAGGTGCAAAGATCCACGCTAAGGTCACTTTATTGAGATAAGAGAGGTCCTTCTTGCAAAAAACTGTGATTTTTTTGCAAAAAACTCTGATGTTCTCTTTGAGGGGGCGTTAGTGTTTCTGACGGAATTGTCCGGGAGTTAGCTGATAATATCGCTTAAAGGCATTGCCTAAGGCGCTTTGACTGGTAAAGCCGGTTTGCTCAGCAATATCATTTAGTGGTGATTGGGACTGACGCAGTAGGCGAGCCGCTTCCTTCAGGCGGGCCTGAATCAGATATTGATGCGGAGTGATACCAACAACGTTACGGAACATGATGTGAAAATGGCTTTCACTCATACAGGCAACATCCGCCAGCTGCGCAACAGAGATCTTTTCAGCCAGATGATCGGCAATGTACTGATCAATCAGATCCAGCTTCAGGGTGACACGATCGATCTGCTTGAGAGGAGCTTCCTGTTGGAAGATACGCTGGTGCAGGCGGTGCAGAAAAGCAAATGCCAGAAAATCAGCAGTGCCGGGGTCGTCACCAAACAGTTCGATCTCCTTCAGCATAAACGACAGGAAGAGCTTAAGATTACTGTCAATGTTGAAATAGCCGGGCGTATCAAACAGACGGCTAAGGTCGATCACGCTGCTTTGCAGCAAGGGGTGGCGGTAGGGCAGGTCGATAATCAGGTGATTATTAGCACCAATGCCTTCGTAGTAGTGAGTGTGTTCTGAAGGCACAAGGCAGCCCTGCCAAGGACTGACAATGCCCTGATTACCTTCAATTTCAAATTCTGCTTTACCTGACAGGGCAACAACCAGTTGATGGAACTCATGGTCGTGGCTCAGGCAACTATTGGGGAGTCGGTTTACGCGGATCGCCGTATTCATGGGTCGCCTCTTGGACCGATTTCAGATACACACCAATTGATCACAGATGCAGGGCAAGTGTTAAGGCCGAGCATCGTGTCCGAATATACCCTAACTGAGCGAGTATTGTACGACTTTGGTTTAGCGGGTAAAGGTTTTTGTGAGTGATTCTCATTTGTTTGCAGGCAGAATGTTAAAAAAAGTCATGGATTCAGGCGGTTAGTGAATCCTGTTCTCTAAGTTGATTGAGCTCTTCTTCAATCAGCTTCAGCCCCTGATTGGAAAACATCAACTCTGGCTTGCCTAAGCGTGCAGGACGGTTCCGATAATGCTTTTCCTCTATATCGAGACAGCGCTGGCGCATCGCTTCTAGTCTCAGATCGTGGCGAATAGGAACATGCATAACCGAACTCCATTGGTCATAGTCTGCCTGACCTGTGATGGCCAGGTTCATCACCCATGCAAAATCCCTTTCGGTGGCATGAAATTTAGGCTCGTGACGAAAACTGGCCAACCAGAGGCTGAGTGAAATAATCAGAAATGCTAAAAGTACAGTGATCAGAAATAAATACATGACGAACTCCAGTCCTGCCCTTTGAGAACTTTTTGAGTATAGATACGGGTCTCATCTTCTGTGAATGTTTATAGATCAGGGATTCACTTTCAGATCATCTTAGGTATCCCGGTCCGTGATGGTTGCTCATAATTCATTAAAGCTGACTAAGAAATGAATCTATATGCTTGTTAATTCGTAATGGGCATTTGACAGCTGGCAATATCAACTATGCTGTAAATGTGACCGGTTTTTCAGGAACCCTTTCAAACAGAGAGAAACCGGTGTTGTGCGTCACAAACGAATTCAGGTTTCAGCCAACGGTTTTATACGCTCCGGACTCACCGGGTCCGGGCAATAGCGGGTTTAGCGCATCGCTTCTGCTGCTTGGCTGTATCGAGGAGGCCATTATGAGCATCTTTAGTCATGTACAAAACCGTTTTGACCGGGTTCAGCAGGAAGAGTACAGCCTGCAGGAATATCTCGAAATTTGTAAGCAGGATCCTATGGCCTACGCCTCTGCCGCCGAGCGAATGCTGCAGGCGATTGGTGAGCCGGAGGTGATCGATACCGCAAAAGATTCCCGCCTGAGCCGCATTTTCTCCAACAAGGTGATCCGTCGTTATCCGGCCTTCTCTGAGTTTTACGGTATGGAAGAGGCGATTGAACAGATCGTGTCCTATTTCCGTCATTCCGCACAGGGGCTGGAAGAGAGTAAGCAGATTCTCTATCTGTTAGGGCCGGTGGGCGGTGGTAAATCCTCGCTGGCGGAACGACTGAAAGCTCTGATTGAGCGCGTCCCCTTCTATGCCATTAAAGGCTCTCCGGTGTTTGAGTCACCCCTTGGGCTGTTTGATCCGGATGAAGACGCTCAGATTCTGCAGGAAGAGTTCGGCATTCCGCATCGTTACACCACCTCGATCATGTCACCATGGGCTGCGAAACGCCTGAAAGAGTATGGCGGCGATATCTCGAAATTCCGTGTGGTTAAACTCTACCCGTCCCGTCTGGATCAGATTGCGGTGGCGAAAACCGAACCCGGCGATGACAACAATCAGGATATCAGTGCCTTGGTAGGTAAAGTGGATATCCGCATGCTGGAGGACTTCTCCCAGAATGATCCGGATGCCTACAGCTTCTCCGGTGGTCTGTGTCGGGCAAACCAGGGCCTGATGGAGTTTGTGGAGATGTTTAAAGCGCCAATCAAGGTGCTGCACCCTCTGCTGACCGCCACGCAGGAAGGGAACTACAACAGTACGGAAGGGATGTCAGCCATTCCGTATCAGGGTGTGATTCTGGCGCACTCCAACGAATCCGAATGGAAGGCATTCAAAAACAATAAAAACAATGAGGCGTTTCTTGACCGGGTCTATATCGTCAAGGTGCCTTATTGTCTCCGGGTTTCCGAAGAGGTGAAAATCTACGAGAAACTGCTGGAAAACAGTTCGCTGCACAGCGCCCATTGTGCACCGGATACCCTGAAAATGCTGGCGCAGTTCTCGATTCTTTCCCGCGTTAAAGAACCGGAGAACTCCAGTATCTACTCCAAAATGCGGATCTACGACGGTGAAAACCTGAAAGATACCGACCCGAAAGCCAAGTCGATTCAGGAATATCGTGACAATGCCGGTGTTGATGAAGGTATGGAAGGTCTGTCGACCCGTTTTGCCTTCAAGATTCTGTCGAAAGTATTCAACTTTGATGCCACAGAAATCGCGGCTAACCCTGTGCATCTGCTCTATGTGCTGGAAAACCAGATCGAACAGGAGCAGTACGCACCGGAAATTCGCGAGCGTTATCTGCGCTTTATTAAAGAGTGGCTGGCACCCCGCTATGTGGACTTTATCGGCAAAGAGATTCAGACCGCGTATCTCGAATCCTACAGCGAGTACGGTCAGAACATCTTTGACCGTTATGTCACCTATGCTGACTTCTGGATTCAGGATCAGGAGTTCCGTGACCCTGAAACCGGTGAGTTGTTCGATCGTCAGTCATTAAATGACGAACTGGAAAAAATCGAAAAACCGGCCGGTATCAGTAACCCGAAAGATTTCCGTAACGAGGTGGTGAACTTTGTGCTGCGCGCCCGTGCTCAGAACAATGGTAATAACCCATCCTGGTTGAGTTACGAGAAGCTGAAAACCGTGATCGAACACAAAATGTTTGCCAACACGGAAGAGCTGTTACCTGTGATCTCCTTTAACGCCAAAGCTTCCTCCTCTGAACAAAGTAAACATGAGGACTTTGTCGCCCGAATGACTGAGCGGGGTTACACCGAGAAGCAGGTGCGTTTGTTGTCGGAATGGTATCTGCGAGTGCGCAAATCCCAGTAACCGGTCTGCACGGCTGAAAAGTCTGAAAGACTGATCAACCCGCCAAAGGCTTCAGCCGGGCATGATGTTGATGTCCGGCTGAGCAGAAACCGCTTCGGATGGAATGTTGAATATTCTGTTCGGTGCAGGGGATTGGCCGGTGTAAAAGGAGACTCCGCATGAGCTTTATTATTGACCGACGCCTGAACGGCAAGAATAAGAGCGCGGTGAACCGACAGAGGTTTCTGCGCCGCTATCGCAATCACATCAAAAAGGCGGTGACAGATGCTGTCAACCGCCGCAGCATTACCGATCTTGAGCATGGTGAGAAGATCAATATTCCCACCAAAGATATCAACGAGCCTGTTTTTCAGCAGGGTAAAGGTGGTCATCGGGAGATCGTCAGTCCCGGTAATAAGGAGTTTCAGCAGGGCGATCGTTTCAGCCGGCCTGAGGGCGGTGGAGGCGGTGGTGGTTCCGGCGAAGGTAAAGCCAGTAACAAGGGTGAAGGTGAGGATGAGTTTTCATTCTCCATCACCAAAGATGAGTTTCTGGAGTTTATGTTTGACGGTCTGGAACTGCCCAATCTGGTTCGTAAAGAATTTAAAGATATGGAATCGGTCAAACAGGTGCGTGCCGGTATCGTTAAAGATGGCACGCCCTCCAATATGAATATTGTCCGTTCCATGCGGAATGCTCAGGCGCGCCGCCGTGCTATGACCAGTAAAAGCCGACGCAAACTGCGTGAGCTGAAAGCGGCTCTTGAAGAAGAGTTGAGTAAAGACGAGTTATTGCGTAATCCGGTTCGTATCGAAGAGCTGGAAGCCTCAATCGCACAACGGAAACAGAAGATTGAGCGGGTGCCGTTTCTGGATACCTATGATCTGCGCTACAACCATTTCCGTCAGGAGCCGCAGCCGAGCAATCAGGCGGTTATGTTCTGTCTGATGGATGTATCCGGTTCGATGACGCAATCCCATAAGGATATGGCCAAGCGATTTTTCATCCTGCTGTATCTGTTTCTGGAGCGGAACTATCAGAAGATCGAAGTGGTGTTTATCCGCCACCATACCAGTGCAACCGAGGTGGATGAGGAGACATTTTTCTACTCCCGTGAAACCGGTGGCACGATTGTTTCCAGTGCGATTCGTCTGACTCAGGAGGTTATTGCTAAGCGCTTTCCACCTAATGAGTGGAATATCTATGTTGCCCAGGCCTCAGATGGTGATAACTGGGATGATGACTCCACCAACTGCAGCAATATTCTGATCAACGAGCTGATGCCTCTGCTGCAGTACTTTGCCTATGTTGAGATCACCCCCCATGCTCATCAGTCCCTGTGGGAAGAATATGAAGGGGCCAGAGAAAAATTTCCGGATCGCTTTGCGATGGAGCAGATCGTCAGCGAGGCAGATATCTACCCGGTATTCCGGGAGCTGTTCAGGAGGAAAGAGGCATGAGAGATGTAAATAATAAGACCACTGACACCCGTGAACCTCTCTCAACCAGTTCTGAATGGAGCTTTGAACTGCTGGAAGACTATGATCGTGAGATCCGCCGGATAGCCAAAGACTTCCGGCTGGATACCTATCCGAATCAGATCGAGGTGATTACAACAGAGCAGATGATGGATGCCTACTCATCCGTCGGCATGCCGTTGGGCTATAACCACTGGTCCTTTGGTAAGCAGTTTCTCTCTGTTGAGCAGGGTTATAAGCGTGGGCAAATGGGGCTGGCTTATGAGCTGGTGATTAACTCGGATCCCTGTATCGCTTATCTGATGGAAGAAAACACCATGACCATGCAGGCGTTGGTGATTGCCCATGCCTGTTACGGCCATAACTCCTTCTTTAAAGGCAATTACCTTTTCCGCACCTGGACCGACGCCAGCTCCATTGTTGATTATCTTCTGTTTGCTAAGAAGTACATTAGTCAGTGCGAAGAGCGCTACGGCGTCGAGGAAGTGGAAACCCTGTTGGATGCCTGTCATGCCCTGCAGAACTATGGGGTTGATCGCTATAAAAGACCGTCTCCGATCTCTGCGGAAGAGGAACAAAGACGTCAGTCTGAGCGTGAAGAGTATCTGCAGCAACAGGTGAATCGCCTCTGGAGTACGATTCCGCAAATGAATCACGATGAGGATGATGAACGTAATAACCGGGCAAGATACCCCGCAGAGCCGCAGGAGAACCTGCTCTACTTTATTGAGAAAAATGCGCCTTTACTTGAACCCTGGCAGCGGGAAGTGGTGCGTATTGTACGTAAGATTGCGCAGTATTTTTATCCACAGCGCCAGACTCAGGTGATGAACGAAGGCTGGGCGACGTTCTGGCACTACACCATTATGAACCACCTTTATGATGAAGGGCTGGTGACCGAAGGCTTTATGCTGGAGTTTCTGCAGTCTCATACCAGCGTGGTCTATCAGCCGCCATATAATAGTCCTTACTATAGCGGTATCAATCCTTACACCCTGGGATTCTCTATTTTTACGGATCTGAAACGTATTTGTCAGGAGCCTACAGACGAAGACAACGTCTGGTTCCCCGATATTGCCGGCAGTGACTGGCTGGATACGCTGCACTTTGCCATGAAGAACTTCAAAGATGAGAGTTTTATTCTGCAGTACCTGTCGCCAAAAGTGATGAGAGATCTGAAGCTCTTCTCTATTGTCGATGATGATCAGGATTCAGAGCTTGAGGTTTCGGCGATTCATGATGAGAGGGGATATCGGAAGCTTAGAGAGCAATTAGCAGCTCAATACAATTTGGGGGATCGGGAGCCGAATATTCAGGTTTATGAAGCGGACATCAGGGGTGACCGATCTCTGACGCTGCATCACTATGCGTACAACCGCAGGCCTTTGGATGATTCTGCTCAGGACGTTATGCGGCACCTGCATTTTCTGTGGGGGTTCCCTGTCCATTTGAAATCCATTTCAGATGGAGAAGAAACGAAAACACTGCACTGGCCGGTCGAAGATGACTCAGATGCGTCGGCAGCTTAGAGATCTGGATTTGCCCGGCAATGTTTTGGTCATCTGCTTGACGAT
Source organism: Oceanospirillum sp. (assembly GCF_982874595.1). Classification (NCBI taxonomy): domain Bacteria; kingdom Pseudomonadati; phylum Pseudomonadota; class Gammaproteobacteria; order Oceanospirillales; family Oceanospirillaceae; genus Oceanospirillum; species Oceanospirillum sp. Next base: position 126,993 of record NZ_CEYNZH010000005.1, read on the forward strand.
GTTCTGGGCGTCAGACCTTCTTAACCCAGGCCTGGCACCAGCCTTCCGGAGCAACGCTATTGGATGAGAAGAGTACGCAACCGTTGTCTAGGAAATTAAAAAGCTGACAGTTGGCACACACCTGACCTTTCTGATATTTGGGGTGTTTCACCCGACTGATATCACCTTTGTAATGCAATACCTTAGCTTCTCTGGAGTGCTCCGACAAAATAGGAAAAGCAGCCTGAACCCTATGACTCAAGAGAGGAAGAGCGGGCAAGGTGCAGGCCATTATCAGAAATTTGCGACGACTAATATGCATCTTTCAATCTCCTAAACGACAAAGGGCCCGGCATTAACCGGACCCTTTTTTATCAGCAGCTTCAGCTTACAGAGAACTGAAGTATGCCGCCAGATCAGCAATATCCTGATCGCTCAGGTTAGCAGCCTGAGGAGCCATCAGCGCTGCAGTAGCACCGCCGCGCTGACCCGCTTTGTAGGCTTTCAGAGCGTTTTCCAGATACTGAGCTTTCTGGCCTGCCAGATTAGGGTACATAGGCACCATGCTCACACCGTTTGCTCCGTGACAAGCAGCACAAACTGCAGCTTTGGTTTTTCCTGCAGCAGCATCGCCAGCAGCCAAAGCAGAACCGGAAGCCGTCATTGCAACGATACCCGCAACAGCTAATAGTTTTTTCATAAGATTCACCTTAGATCTTTTTATCATCAAGCTTTTTTTAAAATTATCACGGAACGTTTCAGACGTTGATACGGATAAAAACGCTCTGTGGTTTAAACCGTGCACGTGATCAAAGCAGATGGCATTAAGTCACGCATTGGCGTAAATCATATTTGTCCTAAGAATACTCTCTTTCAGGGATAAAAAAAGGCGGTCATAAGTCGCATGCCGCCTTTAAATAAAATCTGATGTGTGCATTTTCGCTATTTAAGGGGTTTGGGACGGATTAAATAAGCGAGGTTTCTGCATGGCTCGGCGCGAGATCCAGTTACCGGCACGTTCTTCACCGGTTGCTCCGAGATGATAGCTCTGCAAGCCATCGGGTTGAATGTAGTACCGAATTGTTCCGGTTTTATCCAGATGATATTGCTCAATAAAGAAAACCGGCTCTACATTAATTGTTTCATACAGTTCAAAGCGGTAGCGATTCAGGATTTCCCCCTCGCTGGTCACCATCAATTCGCCTGTAGTGCTGTCCTTGTACTCTTTTTTCAACTGAATAATTGCCTTGGTGCCTTGCTCTGTCTGCTGGTCAAACAGATAGCGGATGCCAAGTGCAGCAGAGGGCTGATCAACAAACAGGGTTTGAAAGTTACGTGTCAGAAAAGGAGCCGCTTCCATGCGTGCAGAGATATGGTTTACATCACTCATATCCGGAGAGACGCTATAACGAAAACCTCCGAAGAAGAGCTCGTAATGGTCTTTGCTGGCTTCATAGTTAATCAGTACTTCTTTCAGCTCTGTACCGGGCAATGTGCGCAGGATAAAACTATCCGGATGAGCAGAAACCAGACTGCCATCTTCCGTTTCAGAAAACAGCGGACGGTAAACCAGCTCCTGTGGACCAGAGACGTATGCGCGAACCAGAAGTGACTGCCCCTCACCAATTGGGTTGAATACGCGCTCAATCGTCGCCCGGTTCGGGTTTAACTGTTCGCTTAAGAGAAGCCGGAAATGTTGAAGTGCATCATCTGAATCTTCCGAATTACCGGCAGCAAAACTCGTCTGTTGTGTGAGCGACAGAGTGATAAAAAGAGTGATGCTAAAGACGTATTTAATAAAAGACATTATAGGTCGCAGGCTGATACAGTTTGATGACTAATTATGTTGACTCTACCCCTTATATACACGGTAATCTACCGATAATTGGTGCTTTTTGATGATAAATGCTTACTAAGTGTCAATTATGTTTAGTTATGTCAAAACTTAGGTTTTGTGGTATTTCTAGCTCAGGTTTGATCGGGTTTTTCAGAGTGGTTTCTGAGGATCTGAGCGTAAGGAGTGTGAGATGCATATTGAGTTTCATGGCGCTGCGCAGGAGGTCACTGGATCCTGTCATTTAATCCAGGTTGGTCATTACCGGATCCTTCTTGATTGCGGATTAATTCAGGGTGGCAAGTACGGAGAGCAGCGTAATGCAGAGCCCTTTCTATTTGACCCTAAGCGCATCGATGCTGTCGTTTTAAGTCACTCTCATCTTGACCATTGCGGTCGAATCCCTTTGCTGGTGAAACGAGGTTTTAAGGGCCCTGTTTATACTCAGAAAGTTTGCCGTGAGATGTGTGGCATCATGTTTCGCGATGCAGCGAATATCTACGATCATGATACCCGAACGATCAATCGTAAGCGGGCACGTAAACATCTTCCTCCTGTTGAGCCTTTGTATACCGCAGATGATGCTGAAAAGGCGCTGCAGCATTTTCATCCCAAAGATTACGATGTAGAAGATGAGATCTTGCCGGGAATACGAATCCGTTTTAAAGATGCCGGGCATATCATCGGGTCTTCAATTGTTGAGCTTTGGCTGGAGGAGGGTAAGCACCAACGAAAGGTTGTGTTTACCGGTGATCTGGGGCATAGCGAGGCGCCAATTTTGAGAGATCCGACTCCTGTTTATAATGCTGATGTTGTTCTTATGGAAAGCACTTATGGAGGGCGCTGTCATCGTCCATGGCAGGAGAGTATGGATGAGATGGGGGCGATTCTGAATGAAGCGGCACAATCGAAAGGTAATATTTTGATTCCGTCATTCGCCGTTGGCCGTACTCAGGAATTGCTCTATTTATTCAGTGAATATTTTGATGAATGGAATCTTGGGCGCTGGCAGATATTTCTTGATAGCCCCATGGCGATTGAAGCCACAGAGGTATATCTGAATCACTGCGAGCTCTATAACAAGGAAGCCAAACAACGTGTTCTTAATAATCAGGCTCTGAATAGTCTTTCTAATCTACGTCTTACCAAAACCCCTGAAGAGTCCATGGCCCTGAATCGGATCGCTTCAGGCGCTATTATTATCGCGGGTAGTGGGATGTGTGAGGGTGGACGAATTCGCCATCATTTCAAGTATCAGCTCTGGAAGCGGAATACCAAAGTTCTCATGGTTGGCTTTCAGGCAAAAGGTACGCTGGGACGACAACTGGTCGAAGGTGCGGAGACCGTTAAACTTTGGGGAGAAACGGTTAATGTTGGTGCGACAGTGCATACCATCGGTGGCTTCTCAGCCCATGCTGACCAAGAGGAACTTATTGAGTGGTTGCAGCATTTTAAGAAACAACCGAAGGTTATTTTGGTTCACGGTGAACCGGGGGCTCAGGAGGCACTGCAGCAGGAAGTTGAGCAGAGATTAGGCTATCGCCCGGATATTGCAAAACCTGAGCTGAAGCTGGATCTGATTCAGATGCGTTATGATGTCTCTGAAGCCAACCATTATTAACACGCTTTTTGCTGGCACTAATGTCCGGGCATGACCGGAAAAGCTCAAGCCTTTAAACTAAGCCGAGTCCGTTGTTAGCGGGTTTGGCTTTTTTCGTATTCACTCACTAGAAAAGGAATAAGTGTGCGTTCAGCTCCTGTGATTCTGGCTTTTATCCTCGCTATATTAGGTAGTACTGCCTGGTATGTTCTTGAGCAAAACAGTCGAAATAGTTTTATTTATGGCGGCATGCCGGAGCGGATGGAGTCCGGCTGGCAGCACTGGTATCGGGTGTTGAGAAATGAAGGCTATATGGTGGGCTACTCAGATCTGAGAATGAACCCCTTGTGGTCGACCTATTGGTTGCAGAAATTAACGCTAGAGCAAAAGCAGAAAGGCTACAAGCGTCCAGGCCAGTTCAGTAAGGATTGGAGAACTATATGGCGGGTTGGTCACCGTGATTACACCCGAACCGGTTATGACCGCGGGCATCTGGCACCCAACTACGCAATTTCCCGTTTGTACGGAAAAGAAGCTCAGGTTGAGACGTTCCTGATGACCAATATTGTGCCGCAAAGGCCTAATCTGAACCGAAAGGTCTGGCAAAGGCTGGAAGAAGCTGCTGTTGATCATTTCACGCAACAGTTTACCCGGATCGCTGTGGTCACCGGCCCTGTCTTTGATCAGGACATTGAGCGCCTAGACAGTTGGGTAGAAGTACCGGACGCTTTTTACAAAATCTTTGTGGGTTTTGATGCTCAGGGACAACCGAAAAGTATGCTGGCTTTTCTGATGCCGCAAAATGTTCGGGGCAGTGAGCCATTAACAAAGTTTGTCGTCAGTGTTGACCAGATAGAAGAAGCCACCGGTTTCGATTTCTTTAATCAGCTGCCGGATAATCTGGAAGTTAAGCTGGAAGCGATGCGGGATGGTTCGCCTTGGCGTCTGAATGATGTCGCCCGCAAGCCTTCGCGTTATTAGCGGTGCCACGTTATCAGCAACAGCGTTAAGCACAGGGCCTGATGGGGATGCTGCCGGATGGCCTTGTTCGGGTGGTTTTGATAAAGGGCTTATCGTGATGTTGGCTGCAGGGATTGTAGTCGACGGGCTGATGAAGCATCGAAGAAGATAGATACAAACCCCAGAAACGAAAAAATCCCTTAACGGGATTATTTTCATCAGGCTTGTATTGTTTTGCTTGCGTTGGGAATGGTGCCCAGAAGAGGACTTGAACCTCCACGGCCATACGGCCACTAGCACCTGAAGCTAGCGTGTCTACCAATTCCACCACCTGGGCGCAACGCACAGGCAAAACATAAAGTTGTTTAGAACAACCTAGTTGTCACATCAACCGCTTAATCTGCCTAAGATTAAGAGTTGGTGCCCAGAAGAGGACTTGAACCTCCACGGCCATACGGCCACTAGCACCTGAAGCTAGCGTGTCTACCAATTCCACCACCTGGGCTGGACAACTGGAGGCATATTATAAGGAGCTTTTTGGTGTGTGCAATACTTTTTTTAGAAAAATCAGTATAAAAGGCAAATTTCTTCGCCAAGCCGCATAATCAGTGGTACTTTGGTGGGGTAATTAAATACAGATGATAAATAAAGAAGATATAGATTGATAAAAAAGGCAAAAAATATGACAGGCTGGTCAGTGAATCAGGATCCCCAGGCCGATCGTGAAGCTCAGAAATATGATAATCCGGTGCCAAGCCGCGAATTTATCATGGAGTGGTTGGAAAATTATGGGCGACCTCTGACTCATATGCAGCTTTGCGAGCGTATGGGACTGGCGAGTGATGAGGATGTTGAGGCGCTGCGCCGCCGTCTTAAAGCGATGGAACGTGATGGTCAGCTGCTGAGTAACCGAAAAGGTGCTTACGGACTGATCTCAAAAATGCAGTTAGTTAAAGGACGTATTGAAGCCCACGCGGATGGCTTTGGTTTTGTGGTGCCGGATGATGGCGGTGACGATTTATTCCTGTCTAACTACCAGATGAAAACGGTTTACCACGGCGACCTTGTGCTGGCACGGGTTGTAGGCGTTGATCGCCGCGGCCGTAAAGAAGGGGCTGTGGTTGAAGTACTGCAGCACAACACCCATGAGATCGTTGGGCGGTACGTTGTTGAACGCAATGGTATCGGTTATGTCCGCCCGGACAATCCTAAATTACACCATGATGTTCTGATTCCAACGGGCCACAGTGCAGGCGCGGAAGATGGTCAGGTGGTTTGTGCTGAAGTCACTCAGCAGCCCGCCCGTCGTGCCCATGTGCAGGGGCTGATCAAAGAAGTACTGGGCGATGAAATGGCCCCGGGAATGGAAATTGATATCGCCATTCGCAAACATAATCTGCCAAATGAATTTCCTGAAGAGGTACTGGATCAGATTCGGGATATGTCTGATCAGGTGCAGGATGCGGACAAGCTGGATCGTGTTGATTTGCGCCATCTGCCCTTCGTCACGATTGATGGTGAAGATGCCAAAGACTTCGATGATGCGGTTTATTGCGAGAAGAAACGCAGCGGCAACTGGAAACTGTTTGTCGCTATCGCAGATGTCTCTCATTACGTTGGTGTTAATACACCGCTGGATCATGAGGCGCATCGGCGCGGTAACTCGGTTTATTTTCCGGGTCAGGTTGTACCTATGCTGCCGGAGCTGCTGTCTAACGGTCTTTGCTCTCTGAATCCTCACGTGGATCGTCTGGTGATGGTCTGCGAGATGAGTATCAGTGCAAAGGGTGAGATCAGTCGCTATCGTTTCTGCGAAGGTATTATTAAGTCGCAGGCTCGTCTGACCTATACCCAGGTGGGCGCGCTGCTGGAAGATCCTGAGTTACCGGATGCTGCTATTTTTAAAGAAAAATACAGCGATCTGGTTCACCCGGTTGAAACCCTGTACGGGCTTTATAAGCAGTTGCGTGCTGCCCGTGATGTGCGTGGTGCGATTGATTTTGAAACGGTTGAAACCCGTATCGTCTTTGATGAGAACCGCAAGATTGAGCGCATCGTGCCGGTTGTGCGTAACGAAGCGCATAAGCTGATTGAAGAGTGCATGCTTTGTGCAAACGTGGCGTCTGCGCGTTTGCTGGAAAAATACAAGGTGCCGGGGCTGTTCCGTGTCCATAAAGGCCCGAAAGAACAGCGTCTTGAAAAACTTAAGTCTTTCCTTGGTGAGCTGGGTTTTGAGCTTGGCGGTGGCATGAAGCCAACCCCTGAAGATTATCAGGAGGTGCTGCAGGCCATTGGCGATCGTCCGGATGCCGGTAACATCCAGACTATGCTGCTGCAGTCGTTATCTCAGGCGGTGTATACGCCGGAAAACGAAGGTCACTTTGGTCTGAACTATAAAGCGTATACTCACTTTACCTCGCCGATTCGTCGTTATCCTGATTTGCTGCTGCACCGTGCTATTCGTGCGCTGATTCGCAGCAATCTGACCGGTAGTCATCTGCAGCGTTGTGAAACCACGCCGACAGAACTCCGTGAAAAGTGGCTGCCTTACAACGAAGCTCAGATGATTGAGCTGGGTGAGCACTGCTCCATGACGGAACGTCGTGCCGATGATGCGACCTACGATGTGCTGGCGTGGCTTAAGTGTGAATATACGGCAGGTCATGTGGGTGAAAGCTTTACCGGTAAAGTAACGGGTGTGACAGGCTTTGGTCTGTTTGTCCGTCTGGATGAGATCTATGTTGAAGGGCTGGTGCATATTACCGGTCTGCCATCGGACTACTATCAGTTTGATCCGTTAACACAGCGTTTACGCGGCGAGCGTAGCGGACGTGTTTACGGCATGGATGATGAGCTGACGGTGATCGTGGCGCGTGTTGATCTGGATGAGCGCAAGATAGACTTTGAGCTGGATACCAGTCAGCCCGACAACTCTGTAGGGCGTAAACGTAAACCGCGTAAGCGCAATCTGACGGATGCTGAGACCCGCCTTGCGAAAGTGGTTGCTTCAAATGATTCAGGTGCTAAGCCGAATCAAAAAAGCGATCAGGGCGATGCTTCCGGTAAGCCAAAGCACAAAGGCGGTAGAAAGAAAAAGCTGAAGCCGGCCGAAAAAGGGCGTGCGGGACTGAATGATGCTCCCAAGAGAAAGCGACCTAAGAAAAAGAAAGTCAAAAAAGATTAAGAATCAGGCGGTAGCAAAGGGAGGATAACGCTTCCTGCTAAGCCATCTTAAGATCAACCCGGCAGGGCTCTTTAATCAGAGCCCTGTTTCTGTATCAGACCGTGTATAACCGGTGCAAATAGATAGCGCAGCGTCAGGCTGCCAGAAACTGTAATCAGGTACGTCAGTGAAACAGCACAGAAATGAACGCCCTCAGAATGGCGGTGGTAAAAAGCCACAAGGCAGAAGAAAAGCACCCAAAAAGCCGTCCGTTGAAGCCGTTTTCGGTATCCATGCGGTCACCAGCTTGCTGGAGCGTCAGCCTGAGCAGGTGATCAGCCTGCATCTGATGAAAAGTCGCGACGATGAGAAGCTGAATAAAATCGTTCAGCTGGCATCCCAGATCGGCCTTCGGCAGGAGTTCATGGAGCGTGATGTGCTGGATGAGATGACCGGTGGTCTGGTTCATCAGGGTGTCGTTGCGGTATGTAAGCCGCTGAAAACCTACAGTGAACAGTGGTTGTTTGAGCAGCTGGCGGAGAAAACATCGCCCTTGCTGCTGGTGCTTGATGGTGTCACCGATCCGCATAATCTGGGGGCGGTTCTGCGTACCGCCGATGCGGCAGGTGCTGACGCGGTTATCGTACCGAAAGATAAGTCAGCCACGCTGAATGCCACTGTACGTAAAGTTGCCTGTGGTGCGGCAGAAGTGATGCCGGTCGTCAGTGTGACCAATCTGTCCCGTTGCCTTGATGAGCTGAAGCAGCAGGGTGTCTGGGTAATGGGCACAGCGGGTGAGGCAGATCAGGGACTGTATGAAACCGATCTGACCGGCCCGGTGGCACTGGTGATGGGGGCTGAAGGCAAGGGTATGCGCCGTCTGACCCGTGAACACTGCGATCTGCTGGTAAATCTGCCGATGGCCGGTGACGTCAGCAGTCTGAATGTTTCTGTTGCCACTGGCGTGTGTCTCTATGAGGCCGTTCGCCAGCGACAGCTGAAAGCCTGATATTCTCCTGAATCTCTACTTTTTAGAGGTGTTTCGGGCGAATTATCTTGCGTCAAGAGAGCGGGGTCTGTAAGATCTCGCGGTTGTTTTTAAACAACGTTTCTTTCCACTCCTTGCTTTTCTGGGGAACAAACCCTTTGAGAAGCTGTAAAACCGTAAGGAGCTATAATGCGTCATTACGAAGTTGTGTTCATGGTTCACCCGGACCAGAGCGAACAGGTTCCAGCAATGATCGAGCGTTACACCAGCCTGGTACAGGACAATGGTGGTGCTGTTCATCGCATGGAAGATTGGGGTCGTCGTCACCTGGCATACCCAATTAACAAGATTCACAAAGCTCACTATGTTCTGATGAACGTAGAAACAACTAGCGAAGTTGTTGACGAGCTGACTGAGATCTTCCGTTACAACGATGCGATCATCCGTAACCTGGTTGTTCGTACTAAAAATGCTGTAACTGAAGCGTCTCCGGTAAAAGCAGAAGCCTCTCGTGAAGATCGTCGTGACGATCGTAAACCAGAGCGTGCTCCGGAAGCCCAGGCTGAATCTAAAGAAGAAGCGGCTCCAGCTGCTGACTCTGCAGAGTAATTTTTAACAGACTTATTGGGAGTATATTCCATGGCACGTTTTTTCCGTCGTCGTAAGTTCTGCCGTTTCACCGCTGAAGGTGTAGATCAGATCGATTATAAAGACATCGAAACTCTGAAAAGCTACATCACTGAAACTGGCAAGATCGTTCCAAGCCGTATCACAGGTACTAAAGCACGTTATCAGCGTCAGCTGGCTACCGCTATCAAGCGCGCCCGCTACCTGGCTCTGCTGCCGTACACTGACGGTCACCAGTAAGATTTAAAACGATATAAGGCAGGTGCATGCGTTTTATCGCAGAATATGCACTAAAATCGCGGACTAACGCGATTATCGCAACAGCGTTAAGTGCAGCCGTTCCATTCTTATTCTGGATTGCTGCCGCTGTTGTCAGTGTGGTTACCCTTAGAAAGGGTGGCAAAGATGGCAGTCAGGTGATGCTTTGGGGCTCACTGCCTGCACTCTTTTGGTTTGCTCAGGGTGATCTTACCCCTGCGTTCGTGATTATTGGTGCCTTTATTATGGCGCTGGTGCTGAGACAAAGTGTCAGCTGGTCACGAACCCTGTTGGTAAGCGCCGGTATTGGAGCTGTAACCGCGAGTACCGTCCAGTGGCTTCCACCGGAATTGATGATCGAACTTGCTCAGGCAAGCCGTGAAATGATTCTGAGTGAGGCTGAGCTGGCAGAACGCTCCGGTGTAGAGCTTGATCAGTTTCTGGTCGGACTCTTCTCTGGTGTGATTTCGGCGGTACACGCGTTAATGATGACGGGCAGTCTTATGCTGGCCCGTTTCTGGCAAGCTGGCCTGTATAATCCGGGTGGTTTCCAGAAAGAGTTTCATCAGCTTCGGCTTCCGGTCTGGGCAGGTTTGGTTTTGGGTACGCTGGTTGTCTTTGGTGTGGGTATTACCCCCGAAGCGATCAAGTGGATTCCATCACTGACGCTACCACTGGTTTTCGCCTGTATCGCTTTAGTACACGCTGTTGTAGCGATCAAACAACTGAGTTCGTACTGGCTGACAGCCTTCTATTTTGTGCTGTTTTTCGCCGGACACTCACTGTACGTATTGATGATTTTTGTGGCGCTGCTCGATAGCAGTCTGAATTTCCGTCAAAAGCTGACGAAGTCTTCAGACAGCGACGCGCCATAAAAGAGAAAGAGGTTAACGAGATGGAAGTTATTCTGCTCGAAAAAGTAGGCAAACTGGGTGGCTTAGGCGACAAAGTAACCGTTAAGCCTGGTTATGGCCGCAACTTCCTGTTGCCATACGGTAAAGCTGTAGTAGCAACAGAAGCAAACATTGCTGAATTCGAAACCCGCCGTGCTGAGCTTGAAGCTCAGGCTGCAGAGATCAAAGCAGAAGCAGAAGCTCGTGCAGCTGCTCTGGGTGAGATCGAACTGTCTATCGGTGCTAAAGCTGGTGACGAAGGCAAGCTGTTCGGTTCTATCGGTACTCGTGACCTGGCAGAAGCTATCAGCGCTGCTGGCATCGACGTAGCGAAAAGCGAAGTTCGCCTGCCAGAAGGCCCGATTCGCACCGTTGGTGAATTCGACGTTGCAATCCAGCTGCACAGCGATGTTATGACTTCAGTTCGCGTTATCGTGACTGCTGAAGACTAAGATCTGCTGATCAGTTATAAAAGGCACTTTGGGGCTTCCCCTGGTGCCTTTTTTTATCTCTGACATTTACTGATCCGATAAGAATAAGCTCTTGCAACGCTGAGAGTCTGTCCCTATCTGATTAACCGTCTTTATGGGTGGCTGTTTTTCTATAAACTGGCCATTCACGTTTTTTTCCGCACCCGCTTTTGCCCAGGAGAGTCTCAGGTTTATGGCTGAACGAACCGATATCGATAAGCAAACAGAAGCCCTGAAAATTCCTCCTTATTCTCTGGAGGCTGAACGCTCGGTGCTGGGTGGCCTGCTTCTTGATAATGAAGCCTGGGATGCCGTGGCTGAGCGAATCAGTGCTCATGACTTTTACCGTCGTGATCATAAAATGATCTTCAATGCGATGATGGAGCTGGCAGAACGAGCCCAGCCCTTTGACGTGATTACCATTTCAGAGCTGCTGGAAGATCGTAAGGAGCTGGACCAGGTTGGTGGCCTGGCGTATCTGGCAGAAGTTGCCCGTAATACACCATCTGCCAGCAATATCGCAGCATACGCTACCATCGTGCAGGAGCGCTCAACCCTGCGTCAGATGATTCAGGCTGCTAATAAGATTGCTGAGAGTGCTTATGACACCGAAGGCCGCACCTCAGATGAGCTGTTAAACGAAGCAGAACAGCTTGTTTTCTCTATTGCCGAGAATCGCCCTAAAGTAGGCGGGCCGGAAGGCGTAGTCTCGATTCTGCAAAAAACCGTCGACAGAATTGATGAATTATATCGATTGGATTCTTCCATGACGGGTATTGCCACAGGTTTTACGGATCTGGATGGTATGACGTCAGGCCTGCAGCCCTCGGACCTGATTATTGTGGCGGGTCGCCCTTCGATGGGTAAAACCACCTTTGCGATGAATATCGTTGAGAATGTCACTCTTTCCCAGGAAAAACCGGTTGTCGTGTTCAGTATGGAGATGCCGAGTGACTCTCTGATGCTGCGTATGCTCTCTTCACTGGGACGAATAGACCAGACGAAGGTACGTACCGGTAAGCTGGATGATGATGATTGGCCGCGTCTGATGTCTGCTGTGAATCTGTTAGAGCAGAAGAAGCTCTTTATTGATGATACTGCCGGCCTGAGCCCCAGTGAGATGCGCTCCCGGGTTCGTCGTCTGCATCGTGAAAATGGCGATATCGGTCTGGTGATGATCGATTACCTTCAGTTGATGCGAGTGCCGGGCCTGTCTGATAACCGTACCGGTGAGATCTCGGAGATCTCCAGATCTCTGAAAGCACTGGCAAAAGAGTTTAACTGCCCTGTGATCGCACTTTCGCAGCTTAACCGTAGTCTGGAGCAGCGCCCTAATAAGCGACCTGTGATGTCGGATTTGCGTGAATCCGGTGCGATTGAGCAGGACGCCGACGTTATCGCCTTTATCTATCGTGATGAGGTCTATAACAAGGATGATGAGGCGAACAAAGGCATCGCAGAAGTGATTATCGGTAAACAGCGTAACGGTCCAATTGGTAGCGTTAAGCTGGCATTCCGTGGTCAGTTTACCCGCTTTGAAGATTTGGCACCTGAGCACTATGCCCAGTACGTTGAAGCGATGGGTGGCGAGGAGTAGGCCTCAGGCATACCCGCTATTCCCTTCAATACCGTCCGTTGCCTGTGGTGCTGTCTTCAGCACAGCAGGCATTGCGAACGACGACGGTTATAATGGGCCGTCAGTACCTGCAGTGCCTCCACCGCGTCAAATACTCCCAGTAATTCAGAGCGATAGTCTGCGGTATAGAAGAGCATCAGATGGTCTGATTCACTCTCACTGTCCGGCTTGACCAGATAGCCGCTAAAAGCAGTACCAAAGATCCCCTCAAAAGGCGGAAGCGTCACCGGAGAATCCTGCTTTCTGAGTTGCTCAGCATCAGCCTCGCTCAGCGCTAACGCCGGTGTGGTCAGTGGCTTTTCAATAAACCGTGTAGCCCGCTCTTCCAGACTCTCTTCATTGGCAAAATAGCCCAGCATAAGACTCTGATCCGCTTGCTCAGAAAGCCAGAAAAGAGCCAACTGGTGCGATGCGTCGGAGAAAGCGGCAAGCTTGCCGGATTCGCCCTGAGGGCCTGCGACTGAAAACCCCTTTCGGAAAACTAAGTTGAACGGCTCTGACATGTTTAGCTCCTGCTTAAGTATAAGGAGGAGCTTATCTTGCGGTGCGGGTTCTGTCAGGCTACTTTTTAAAGGTTGCTGTCATTTCGGTTGGCAGCTTGCCTGTGGCTGAGGACATTAAATCTGGCGACGCCTTTCAGCAAGTAGTCCCACCATCAGGAAGAGAAGCATCACCACGGGTGCGAGATAAAGTGACGGAATCCGGTTGATCATATCTTCCAGAACCGGAGTCGCGTATACCGTCAGCGCACCGTAGCCGAAGGCGCAGAGTACAACAAATCCAATCAGGCGCACGATATATGGGTAAGGTCGCAGCTGATTTTTGACAGCCCGGTTGATGTCATCACCATAGACAACCAATAAGGTCGCGATCAGAGCTAATGCGATATTGTCGCTGTGAGGGCGAATCCAATCGGCAAGAGCAAAAAGAACTTCTCGAAACAGTTCCATCGGGTTGGGTTCCTTACTTGGATAAAATCGCTAGTTTACGGATTACGTTCTGCTCCACCAGTTAAAAAGGTAATGTGTTTTAGTTGTTTGTAATCGGATGATGCCTGTTTTGTCGCTTTGTAACTTGTGTCTGGCAAAATAAGCCCTATAATCCTTCGCCTTTCGTTCAGATCAATGCGTTAGTATATATGAGGAGTATTCATGGCAGGCTTCCGTCCCGGAGCACGCAGACAACGTGCACCTAAATTGCAGGGTAAGGGCACACTCGAATCAGTGGTTACGGAAGGACCATTCCAGGAATGGCTGGGAATGCCGGAGCTCTATCGTCATGCGTTGATTGTTGATGGCGTAACCTATTCGTATCAGACAGAAGATCCGGAGCTGTCAGTAAGCGTCGGCGATATCGTGGTTTTCCGTTATAAGGAAAACAAGCAGGGTAACTGGATCGACCGTAACTCTCTGGGAGTCTGGATTGATCCGGCAACTTACAATCAGTAAGTTGCCCTCTGGTTGAGCTGTTTGGGCCTTCTGGTCCATTAGCTCGCCCTTTTTATTTCTCTCCTATCAGGAAATGACACCGCGGGCCTGGCGCCATGGGCTCGGCGCGTAAGTCCCCAGAATGCGAATATCCTGCGCAAAAAATGCCAGCTCTTCTAAAGCGTTAATCATTCCTTGGTCTGACTGATGTGCTTCGACATCCATATAGAAGGATGTCGCCTGAAAGCTGCCTGTATCCATATAGCTTTCCAGTTTGACCATGTTAATACCGTTGGTGGCAAACCCTCCCATCGCCTTATAAAGGGCAGCAGGCAGGTTTCGCACACGAAACATCAGTGAGGTCAGGTATTTCTGGCCTGGCCGGTATTCAGGAACTTCTGCTTCGCGGGAAAGGATGATAAAGCGCGTGGTGTTGCCATCATGATCCTGAAAGTTTTCCCGCACAATCTCCATATCATAAAGTTCGGCAGCCAATGATGAGGCAATCGCAGCTCTGGTTGTATCCTGTAGCTGCATGATTTCATGGGCAGCACCTGCCGTATCGGACTTAACATCCGTTTCCAGTCCAAGTTTCATAATATTGTTATCACACTGTGCTAAAGCTTGTGGGTGAGAACAGACGGTTTTTATCTGCTCCAAACTGCTGCCCTTAAGGGCGATAAGACAGTGGTTGATGCTTTCAAAGTGCTCGCCAATTATCGAAAGCTGGGTTTTTGGGAGTTGTCGATAGATCTCTTCAACACGGCCAGCTGTCGAGTTCTCAATTGGGATCATTGCCAGGGCAGCCTCCCCTTTTTCTACGGTTTGCATCGCTTCGGTAAAGGTTGCGCAAGGTACTGGGGAGAGCTGAGGTCGGGCGTTGCGGCAGGCCAGGTGAGAATAGGCGCCCAGGTGTCCCTGAAACGCGATAACCTCTGCCGGAGTTGTTGAGAATGTTTTGATTTCAGACACTGACATTTTCCTGTGAAAGCCGTAGGTTAGATTATGTACAAATAGAGCCAGTCATGGCATTTTGAGTGATTGCCATTGCCCAACAAAAAAAATTAAAAAACGTTTTAATGATGTCCGGAATACTCATTTTCTTTACAAGAATGCGCTAAATCCGAGGCAATCATTAAAAACTAACTAGAATTAAAAAAATAGCGCTGATCAGGCGGAGAACATAATGAGTCAAACGTCCCCGGGAACCTCTATCCAAACCAAGATCACTGTTGCCTTGCTTCTGGTCTTTGTTGTGATACTTGCTGTCTCCATGGTTTTTAGTGTTCGCAATGAGCGGGCCATGGTTGAAGAGGTTATTTTACAGCACACTCAGGACACCGCAGACTCCTACTTTGATGCGGTTAATATCATGATGATTACCGGTACGCTGGACAATAGGGACATTCTGCGTAAAAAAGTAATGAGTCAGCCGGATGTGGTTGATGCCCGAATTATTCGGGGTCAGGATATCAATAAGTTTTTTGGTCCGGGACGACCAGAAGAAAAAGCATCTGACGATCTGGATCGCAGGGCTCTGGCGGGTGAAAGAATTACGCATATCAGTGAGGGGGAAAAAGGCCGGGTTCTGACGGTGCTGAATCCTGTAAGGGCCAGCAAGGACTATCGGGGGACCAACTGCCTGATGTGCCATATCGTGGAAGAGGGTACCGTATTGGGGGCTGTTCGAGTGAGCTACTCACTGGCTACCTTAGATAATCATATCAGCGCTAATTTGTGGCGTCTGGGAGCAACTCAGGTTGTGCTCTTTTTTGCGGGCTTTCTGGTGATTCTGTATCTGCTGCGACGTCTGATTGTGGCACCGATTAATCGAGTGCGTAGTCTTATGCAGCAGGTCGAGCAGAAGTCTGATCTCGCTATCGAAGTCTGTAATGTACAAAGTAATGATGAGATTGGGGCGCTGGCCACAGCATTTAATAACATGCTGAATCGTTTCCGGAATAGCATGCAGCAGGTTGCTGGGACAACGCATCAGCTGAAAGAGTCTGCTGAACGGATTTCAAAAGTATCCGAAAGTACAGTTGCTGCGGTTCGCAGCCAGCAAGCCGGGACTGAAACGGTGGTGTCGGCAATGCAGCAGGTTGAAAGTAATGCCCACGAAGTTAAATCCTATGCTGAAAGTGCTTCAGATGCTTCTGCCAGTGCCGATGAGCAGGCAAAACTTGGTACAGCACTGACAGGAACGGCAATCGCAGCAATTAGCCGGCTTACCGGAGAGATTGAGCAGGCCGCCTCGGTGATCAGCAAGGTGGGTAACTATAGTAATGAAGTGGGTACTGTTCTTGACGTAATCACGTCAATCGCGGAACAGACCAATCTTTTGGCGCTTAATGCTGCTATTGAAGCCGCCCGTGCCGGTGAGGCTGGGCGCGGTTTTGCTGTTGTTGCTGATGAAGTTCGTTCACTGGCAACCCGAACTCATGAGTCAACTCAGGAAGTTCATCAGACGATTGAGCAGTTACAGCATGAAGTGGCAGAGGCGATTGAAGTGATGCAAAGTGCTCAGGAAAGTACCCATAATAGCGTCAGCGAAGTTGAAAAGGTTGCTAACTCGCTCCAGGAAATCGCAGAGGCGGTAGCAGGTATCAATAATCTGAATAGCCAGATGACCCTTTCGGCACAACAGCAGGAAAGTGCATCAGCTGAAGTGAATCGGAGTGTGCAGGAAATTGGTGCAATTGCAGAGCAAACATCTTCCGAAGCCAATGAAGGTGTTGCAGTCAGCGATAGTCTGCTCAAGTTGGCGGTTGATCTGGAGAAAATGGTGAACCAGTTTAAACTTCGCTAGTTGCTTCGGACTGATAGTGTCTAGTCCTGATATAAGTTGACACTTTTTTACAGCGCCCGATGAACCTCAT